>NZ_JJNY01000032.1:0-5921 GCF_000690035.1 Pseudoalteromonas sp. S3431 | reverse complement strand
ACCATTAATTTGTAATCACTTGCATCAGCTACTGCAGCAGCTGAACATGTAAGTAGTGAGCTAAGAGCGATAGTTTTGATAAGTGTAAGTTTCATGGTCGTAGTCCTGTTATGCCAATTGTTTAAATTAGTGAGCGTTTTTAGCCTCAAGAAAATAGCTTAATAACAAGGAAAAAATTATGAAATATAGTCGTTCTATATAAGTAATTTTTAACGCAGTTAGTGAGTTATTTAATTCGCTAAAATGATCATGTTTTAATAAAATTGGTATTAGTTAGCCGTGCTTGTTGCCGACAACTGAACTTTAGTGAATTACCACAAAAACGACAAACGATTAAAACAAACCTAATAAGTGAAGAAAATTAACCTATAGACCTTAGTCTAATACGGTTAGCATTTTTCTATATATTTAAGTAGCTTACGCACCAACCCTTGTGTCTGAAATAGCTATCTTGCGTTTTAGAACGTATATAATTATTTATGCTTTTATTTGGTCCGTTTTATTTTAAGCATCTTGCCTTAGCGTAATTGAATAACAATCAAAAAAATTTATACATTTAATCACATGCAATACTAAGTCATGTATTTATAATTTCGACTCTAGTAACTTTTCATCATTAATGAATTAACTGTTTTGAAACACACACTTCCCTTTTTGTTTTTATAAGAGGAAATAAAAAGCGTGTGAAATACAGCTATTTCACACGCTTTTAAAAAATTATATTTAACGGATAGTTTTGGCTACTTTACCAATACTCAAACCCTGAATTAAAATAGAAAACACCACAACCGCATAAGTGAGAGCTAATAAAATATCGCGCTCGTTCCCATCAGGTAACTGCAATACCAGTGCAACCGAAATACCACCACGCAAGCCACCCCAGGTTAAAACTTTCCATGCGCCAGATGGCAACTCTAATTGCTTATTAAATGTAGTGGTTGTTATACCCACAACGATTAAACGTGCGAGTAAGGCGATTAAAATTGTTAACCCACCAGCAATAAATAAATTACTCGTAAATGCAATCATGACGACTTCAAGCCCTATGAGTACAAATAAGATGGCATTTAAAATTTCGTCAATTAACTCCCAAAACAAATCAACGTAATGACGTGTTTTGTCGCTCATAGCCATACTACGGCCATGATTGCCCACCATTAACCCCATCATTACCATTGCAAGTGGGCCCGACAAATGCCAATGGCTTGCCAGTGCATAGCCACCAATAACGCCCGCTAAAGTAAGTAGTACTTCTTCTTGATAACTATCAATACTTTTGAGTAAGTAATATAGAATACCACCTAATACCAAACCAAAAACAATACCACCACCCGCTTCAACCGCCAGCGTGTGCGCTACATAATAGGTTGTAGGAATATCACCACTTGATAAAACACCCAATAAAAGCACAAAAATAACCACGCCAATACCATCGTTAAACAACGATTCACCCGCAATCACGGTTTCAATACTTTTAGGCGCACCCGCAGATTGTAAAATTCCCATTACCGCAATAGGATCGGTTGGCGAAATTAATGCACCAAACAGTAAACACCAAATAAACGCTAAATCAAAACCAAGCAAAGGAAGCACTAAATAAAGCGCGCCAGCAATAATAACTGTAGATAACAACGTACCAACACAGGCTAAAATGCCTATTGGCAATTTATAGCGCCTTAAATCGCTAACATTTACGTGCAGCGCCCCAGCAAAAAGCAGCATAGAGAGCATGCCATCAAGCAAAACTTCAGTAAAATCTAACTGATCGAGCAAGCTCACTTCGTAATCTATAAGATCATCAAACCCTAAAAAGCCCAAAAATATAGCCGCAATAGAAACCACCATCGAAATAACCATTACACCAATGGTTGTTGGCAAGCCAATAAAGCGATGATTCACATAGGTGAGTAACGCCGTAATTGATAAAAATATCGCGCCAATTTCAAATATGGTTAAGCTGCTTGTAAGTTCCATTTTTATTAATCCGTAATATTAAATTAGTTATTATTTAGTAAGTCCGTAAACTTGTGTTGTTAAAACGCAAAAAAGCCATGTTAGGAGTAAACCTAACATGGCTTTTTTGTACTGTCGCTATTTTATATCATGCTTTAATAGGCACTTTATTAATAAATTTTATAAAGAAAGCTCTTCTTTAGCGCGAGTTAAGTTGTGCGATACCATTGTACTTGTAGACATTTGGTTTGCTTCGTATAAATCAGCAAGGCCAGCAGTGTCGTTGTTCGCTTTTAAACGTGCAACACCACGATTGCTTAATGCAAACGATGTAAGTTGGCGTACTTTAAATTTAGGGCCATCTGCGTCTTTTAAAAGCGCGATTGCTTGTGTACAAATTGTTTCAGCTTCTGCATAATTTTTTGACTTAACATTCAGTGCACAGCTGTTAAATGATTGCTCAAGTGGCTGTGGCGCTGTTGCAGTTTCAATAACCATTAATTTGTAATCACTTGCATCAGCTACTGCAGCAGCTGAACATGTAAGTAGTGAGCTAAGAGCGATAGTTTTGATAAGTATTTTCATGGTCGTAGTCCTGTTATGCCAATTGTTTAAATTAGTGAGCTTTTTTAGCGTCAAGAAAATAGCTTAATAACAAGGCAAAAATTATGAAATATAGTCGTTCTATATAAGTAATTTTTAACGCAGTTAGTGAGTTATTTAATTCGCTAAAATGATCATGTTTTAATAAAATTGGTATTAGTTAGCCGTGCTTGTTGCCGACAACTGAACTTTAGAGAATTAACACAAAACCGACAAACGATTAAAACAAACCTAATAAGTGAATAAATCTAACCTATAGACTTTAGTCTAATGCCAAACTACTAATTTACGGCAATTGGTATTTATACAATCAGCAACCAAACCAACACCTATTTAGTACGTTCAAGCAACTTAACTACTTGGGCTACAACCATTTCTGGCTCATCATTTTGCGGGTAGTGATAGCTTTTATTTGTTATTACTATTTCACCTTGAGGAAATGCATTAGCCCACTTTGAGTATAAGTCGCCCCACATTTCACGCGCTTTGTCGGTAAAAAATAATACAGATGGCTTTTTGTACTTTTTAACTGAGGCAATTACTGTCACGGGTATGTCAGCAATTTGTGGATAATCAGGCAGTGGACGTTTTGACCAAAAATCTAAATACTGATTCGACATTCCATTTTTCATATCGCCGAGCTTTATTGCAGCAATTTCTTTTTCAGCACGAGGCAAGTCAATCGCGCGCATAATATCTACATCGTGCTCTGATGCAGGCTCAATTAACATCAACGCTTTAATCTGATTAGGGTATGTTGCAGCAAATACACGCGCAATATAAGCACCATAAGAATGCGCAACATACACAACAGGCTCTTTTATTTTTAGTACTTGAAGAAGTAACAAAGCCTCAGCTGCATATTCTTCTGAGCTATAGTTTTTCTTTATTTGTGCAGAGCCGCCATTACCAATACGAGAATACCGTATAACTCTAGCGTGTTGAATCAGTGATTCAAAAACCGGTTCCCAATCACTTAAACCAGCAGAACCGCCCGCTTCAAGTAAAATAGTATGTTTACCTTTACCGGCTAGCTCGTATTCAACGTCAAAGCCATTTACTTGAACTTTAGCCAGTTCAGCCAAAGCGCTAGTAGATATGAAAAGTGAGTAGAGTAATGTTATTTTTAACTTTAATTTCATTGTATTAGGTAGATCTTTCTTTTATTAAATTAACTGATTTTTTAAGTTAGTACATGCCTTTAGTATCTGCCTTAAATATTCTTGGCTATTAACTCTGCTTTCAGCAAACCACCTTTAGTAAGTAACTTAGGAGCGAAACTTGGGTTACGTTTAGATTTGTAAGCATCAAGTATTAGCTTAAGACCATGCGCTTCTAACAATGAGATATTTACTTCAGTATCCATTTCGGCGGACTCAATGAAATCATCTGAAAAGCTGGGCGCGATTATCAACACTTGTGCAACTCGTTTACCCTGGTTTTCTGCGCGAGTTACATAGGCTTTTACTTGCCGCGAAGTTGTTGAATATTTGGCGAAATCTCCATTTTTACAGGTTTTTGCTTCACCTATAATTATGTCGTTATCACTTAGTGAAATTACGATATCTGCTTTATCTTTAGCAGTATTTAAATCTTTACGAAGGTCTTCGTCGATATTTAGCTCTAGTAGTTCAAAAATTGCTTTTGTGACTTCTTCAAACTTAACACCAATATCAGCTTCTGTTACATCTGCACCAACTTCCCTAAGAGTATTGATATCACGACGCGCTAATGCGTCGTAATTTTCAATTAGTTTATCGGTCGCATTAGCAAAGCTTTCTAAAATAGCAAAACGCGCATTACCACGTTTAGATAGCCCCATACTATCTCGAACTTCTCTTACTTCATCATTTGAAAGTAAATATAAAATATCATGAGGTGTGATACTCAAGGCACGTAATTTTTCAGTATCTATTATTTCATTAGCTTCAAGCTCAAATGCTTCTTTAAGCACTACTTGCATTGTTGGAAAATGTTCTTCTAATGTTTTTAGAAGCTGCTTAAATCCACTAGCGCTGAGGGAATCAAACTCCTTTTCTGTTGCACCTGATAGCGATGATAGTATTAAACTAATACGCTCATCTAAAGTAGTGCCAAGTTTTTCAGTGTCAATTTCTAAGTCTTGAATTAACTGTTTTAAGCGCTCTTTACGTTGATTTTGATTATCTTCAAGACTGTGGATATCATCTGATAGTAATCTAGCTGCGCTAAGTCCTGAATGAATAATTGTTTGAATCTTATCAGTTCGGCTTACGCCTCTTATTTTACGACCATGCGCTTTAAGTGCATTTGAAAGCTCAGCGTCAGTAAGAGTTCTGAGGATTCTTAATATATATTTATCGGCTAAATCTTTCCCTTGAATTTCATTAAGTAAAGTTACTATTTCATCTGGAATGAACACTTCTTGGCGTTTCTTACTTATAAACAATAACCCCATATCCCTCAGGCTATTTAAAGCATCCAGCACTCCATTTTTAGGAATAACATCGACTAAATGCTCTACAGCAGCGCATTCATCTGTTGTTAAATTCAACTCATCTGCAAGCACATTCAGAATGCTGCGCTCATCGTCAGTTACTTTAGCATCGCGATTATTCTTTTCATCATTAAAGTATGCTTCTTTCATGCACGCATGATAAATTTTCAAGGCGCGATTTCTTTCTAAAATGCTTTCAGCTGAATTTTGTTGGATATAATCTTTAAGCTCTTTTGAGAGCCTTGATAACTCAGCCCACTCTTTCTCATAAAGCGATTCAATCCAGCTAATTCGAGCAACTCCATTCCCGTCACGGCTCAAAATATTAACTAGCAAGTTGAGTTGTGCTGTACTCATTAATATTTGATCTTTTACAGAGCATTTAAAAAAATCTCTGACGGTATGGAATAATTGGGTAATTTCGCTACCAGACGCATTTTTAATTTGACCGTCAATATTGTCTATTGTTTTAGCTAGTTTTTTATTATTCTTAGCAGCATCAGAACAAAGGCGGTCGAGACATGAAATAAATTTAGATTTTTCGACTTGGTTAACAATTGATAAAACTTGATTGAGTTTCATTTTTACAGAGTCCTTTCATATAATATAGTTACAAATGTAACAGTTAATTTTATTTGCAGCAATAAAGCCCACTTTTGAATTACTTAATTAAGTATAGGTAAGCTCTAGCCCTCAAAATTCAAAATATCTAACTAACACCTCATTTATCACCCAAACCTATAAACTCCTTCGCCCATATGCCATAATCTAAATAATTCATTATTTTAGTAACTTGGCGCGTATTTAGGCGTTTTAAAGTTAACTACTCAGGGTTTTCAGCATGGCATATCAAGAGCAAAATCAAGCAACAATCTATTGGCACGACTAT
>NZ_JJNY01000031.1:0-79115 GCF_000690035.1 Pseudoalteromonas sp. S3431 | reverse complement strand
AAAAATTTTTAACGACGTTATAGTGAAATTTAATTCGTTAAATTGTTCAAGTATTTATGCAGGTTGGTATAAATCACTTTTAGTCTTTTTTTACATCTGCAGGGTGTTCTACACCGATCCACGCTTTAAATAGCGCTTTTTGTTCAAGCGTAGCGTCTTTATTAGCAACTACTTTTTTAGGTTTATCAAAATCTTCTGATAATACTAATGTTAAGCTATCAAGAGCATCGCGACGAATATAGTCAACGGTTACTTTCTCGCCTGCTTTAAATGTTTCTAGGCTCGTTTTTAAATCTTTACCTACATGATGCTTATTTATAGCAACAATTTTATCATTGGTAGTTAAACCCGCTTCCCATGCACTTCCGCCACGACGAACGTAACTTAGTGTTAGTAACTCACCGGTATTTTTAGCGGTGGCGTCAATACTCGCAAGCGCTTTTGCTTTTTCTGGTCGTTCATATTTTAAGCCCACTTTAGCAAGTAACTCATCAAAGTTGATACTTGCAGGCGATTCTACATTTTCTTGCCACCAGCTTGAGTAATCACGCCCTGTTAAATCTTTTAAAATGTTAAGCACATCTACGTCTGTAAACCCTGCTGGCATTTTATGATTGTTATAAAGTGCTTTGTGCACATCGCGGTAGCTTATTGTACCTTGGCTTTTTTCTAGTAAGTCGATATCTAAAGCGAGTGAAAGTAACGAACCTTCTGAATAAATATTGGTACTGTAATTACGTGCGTGATCGCCACCTTGATTAATCCATTTATCAAAACTTGTTTCGCTTGCGCTTTGCACTTCACGGCCCGGTGTTTGTAAATGACGATTAATTGTTTTACTCATTACTTTAAAAAATTCATCTGTTGTTTGAATGCCTGAGCGCACTAATAAATGATCTTCAAAGTAACTTGTTGAACCTTCTGCGATCCAAAGTAGTTTAGAGTAATTCATATTCGTGTAATCGTACGGCACTAAACCCTGTGGGCGGTATGCTTTTACATTCCATGTATGAATAAATTCGTGTGCGGCTGTGCTTATAAAACCTAAGTAATCTTCTCGGCTACCAAATCGATCGCGTGGGCGTTGTATAATAGTAGAGTTTAAATGCTCAGTTGCACCACCCGCTCCCGACGTTGCATGTACCATAAATACATAACGCTCATACGGATAGCCATCCCAAATTACATTACCTGTCGCTACTAGCTTTTTCAGATCTGTAAGCATTAAATCTACATCGTAGTTACCATCGCCCCATACAACTAAGCCATATTCCCGGTCATCTACTTCAAATGTGTGTAATTGATTTATACCTGTTTCGATTGGCGAATCAACAAGCACATCGTAGTTAGCTGCTTTGAATGAATTTTTACCTTCTAAATTATCCATACCTGATACAGAACGCCATTTTTTAGGTATATCTAAATTGACTGTTACTGGCTCTTGACGAAACGACTCGCTAAACATAAAAAAACCTGATGCATCAATAAATGCATGGCTGTCGTCAATATGACGGGCGCGTTTGCCTAGTTCATTTGCATACACTTGATAATCAACATTAACTTCTGTTGGCTTATTAAGATGTACACGCCATGTACTATGGTCAACTTTTTCCCACGTTAACTCTTTGCCATCTTCATCTTTTGCATTGAAGTAACGTACGCCATTGGCTAAGTTTAAAATTTCGTATCGGCCTGTACGCCAAGCAGGAAGTTTTACATCGATATGAGATTGTGCTGATTTTGGAAATTCAACACTTACATTACCCAAATGATGCTGTGGTTCAGATATTTTTAATTCGTAATTTACATCAGCAAAAGCTGAAGTAGAACATGCAGCTACAATCGATAAAGCTAATAACTTTTTCATAAAAACTCTTAATAGAAACTTAATTACTAGCTAGATTAACAAGCTCGGATTTAAATGTGAATTAAATACGATAAAGAGTCTTGTACATGAGTTTATACGCATTAGCTTACTAAAATTACTAAGTTTTTAGTTAGATAACTACACATAACAAAAATTTGTTGTAAACTGAAGATAATATAACTAATACGATGGCGGTAAGCTTAGGTGTCTGATAAATCTAACGCTACAGATAAGAAACTAAAACAAGCAATTGACGCCCGAATGGCTGTTGAAGACGCGCGTAAATATCAGGTGGACACTCTTTCTGATTTCTCAGCTAAATTATCATTGAGTTGTAAAGGGCTTGATACTGAATTAGACAATAGGCTTGCTAAGTTCAGGGCTGCACTCATTAAAGGTGTCAGCTTTGAAGATCTATCGCCATTGATAAGTGAAACAATTGTTTTATTAAAAAACCAAGAATCAGTACAACTCTCCCAACAACGAGATTTGTATAGCAGCGTACAGAATGCTGGTAAACAACTGCAAAAAACAAAAGGATTACCAGAGGATACACGTAGAACACTTCGCCATTTATTAGATCACGAAATTAATCAAGTGCACTCTACCCATGATTTTATACCTTTACTTGACCAACTAATTTCTTTTTATCATCAAACATTAAGTCTCAAACTAGAAGCTGCGTCTGACGATGAATGTACTGCAACACCTGAGCTTGCACAAAAATTACTAAAATTAGCTAACGAATTAGTGTTGGAAGACGAAGCAACTGAAGAAGTTAAATACATAAAAAATTGTATTACAGAAAGCGACACGTTAGATGCACTGTTAAAGGCTTCTATTAATATAATTAGTGTTATTGTAAAGAATATTAATAAAGAGCGTAAATCGGCACAAAGCTTTTTATCTTCTTTAAACCAAACACTTGAAGATTTACATCATTCAATTGTATCAACAAGTAAACACTCAAAATCGATGGAAATTGAGTTTGATGTTCTAAATAAAAGCATTGAAAGTAAAATTAAAAATCTTAATGTCCAAACTCAAAATGCAACTTCTATATCATCTTTAAAAGAGTTGGTTGATAACGAATTAAAATCGCTTAGTGAAGACTTTATTGCAAAAGAAAAACTTGAACGTACTGACAGAGAAATGCTGGTTTCTAGCTTTGATGAAATTAATGGTCGTATTGGTAGCCTTGAAAGCAAACTAACAAAATATAAAAAACGCTTAAACGAACAACGTTTTAAAAGTCTATTGGATAGTTTAACAAAACTGCCTAATCGTGCTGCATTTGATGAACGTTACAACCATGAAATACACCTATTTAATGTTCAGTCATCGGATGTCACTCTTGCGGTGATTGATGTTGACCATTTTAAATCCATTAATGATAGATTTGGTCATACTGCTGGGGATATAACACTACAAGTTATAGCCAAAGCACTACAAAAATCTGTTAGAAAATCAGATTTTATTGCCCGTTATGGCGGTGAAGAGTTTGTTTTACTTATGCCTAGTACTTCGCTCATAAATGCTACGGCCCCTCTTGATAAACTGAGGAAGATAATTAAAAGTATTCCTTTTAAATTTAAAGATAAACAAATTGAAATAACTATTTCTCTAGGTGTTACTCAGTTAAAGAAAGGCGATACACCTATAATCGCTTTTGACCGAGCAGATGATGCTCTTTATGAAGCGAAAAATACAGGTCGGGATCGTCTTTGTATAAGTAAATAATGTGATATTTTTTATTTTAAATAAAAGATATCACGAAGTGGTAATTTACATAAAAGAATAGCAAGGAGAACGCCGATGCTAATACAATTAAACCCAACTGGGGTTTTAGATTTATTGTCACAACTAGAAGTTGATTTATTAGAACAATCATCCACTAGCGAGCGCTATAAACTATTTAGAAATTGTGCACTTGCTGTGCTAAACGTGGGGAGTCATACGGACGCCAGCAACGAAATTTATGATAAATATCAAGATTTTGATATACGCCTATTGAGCCGTGAACGCGGGATTAAAATTGAGCTTGAAAATCCACCCTTAACTGCTTTTGTAGATGGTGAGATCATCACCGGTATTCACGAACATATTTTCTCTGTTATCCGCGATATTTTATTTATATGTCAAAAATACGAAAAAAATCTTAAAGAACAAAAAGCCATTACTCATATGGTGTTTGACATGCTAAGAAATGCCGATGCATTGCGCGTAAATAGCGAACCTAGCATGGTAGTTTGTTGGGGCGGACATTCTATTAATGAAGTTGAATACAAATATACTAAGCAAGTGGGATACGAATTAGGCTTACGCGGTTTAAATATTTGCACAGGCTGTGGACCTGGCGCAATGAAAGGCCCTATGAAAGGAGCCACCATTGGCCACGCGAAACAACGCATTAAAGATAATCGTTACTTAGGCTTGACTGAACCAAGTATTATTGCTGCTGAACCACCGAACCCAATTGTAAATGAGCTGGTAATTTTACCTGATATAGAAAAGCGTTTAGAGGCATTTATACGCACCGCTCACGCTATAATTATTTTTCCTGGTGGAGCTGGCACCGCAGAAGAGCTTTTGTATTTATTAGGTATATTGTTACATCCTGACAACGCCAAACAATGCATGCCTGTGATTTTAACGGGCCCAAAAGAAAGCGAAGCTTATTTTAAAGAACTGTGCGAATTTGTTGAAATGACATTAGGTAAAGAAGCGCTCAACAAATTTGAAGTAATTATTGATGACCCTAAATTAGTTGGACAAACATTAAAGTCAGCAATGACTGATGTACGCAATTATCGTAAAAGCGAAGGTGATGCGTATTACTTTAACTGGACGCTAAAGATTGATAACGATTTTCAGCAACCTTTTGCACCAACCCATGAAAATATGGCTGGTCTTGATTTACACCTTAATCAACCAAAACAGTTATTAGCAGCTAATTTACGACGAGCATTTTCAGGAATTGTTGCCGGCAATGTAAAAGACGAAGGTATAAAAGCGATTAAACAAAATGGCCGTTATATTTTAAGCGGTGAGCCCGCTTTGATGAAAGATATGGATAAACTGCTTCAGGCATTTGTTGACCAAGGACGTATGAAACTCCCTGGTAGTAAGTACACTCCATGTTATGAAATAAAAGCATGAGTTTTATAATTTGAAACCACATTTACTTCTTATAGATGCGCTTAATCTAATTAGGCGCATTTACGCGGTTGACGTAAACCAAAAACACCACAGTGATGATCAAATGATCGAAGCATGTTGTGCTAGAGTAGCTCATGCATGCAAAAAACTACTAAACACTACCAACGCCACCCATGCTATTGCTGTGTTTGATGGAGACAGAAGTTGGCGTTACCATTTCTATAAAAATTACAAACATTCACGCTCGCCAATGCCACAAATTTTGAAAGATGCATTAATACATTTCAAAACAGCCATTGAAGAAACAGGTATTGTAGTATTTGAACCTATTAATGACGAAGCTGACGACATTATTACCACCCTTGCGTGCAAAGCTGCAACGAATAATGTAAGCAACACAATTGTATCTACTGACAAAGGTTTCTTACCTCATTTAGGTCAATACATAACTATTTATGATTACTTTAAAAAGCAATACCTTGATGAGCACAGTATAAAAGAACGTTTTGGAGTTCAACAAAGTAGGTTAGTAGACTTTTGGGCACTCGCTGGTGATAAAACCAATGATATTCCAGGCGTAAAAGGCATAGGGATAAAGTCGGCTCAACAACTTATTAATAATTATAATACTGTTGAGCAAGCGCTAGAAGATAAATTACTAAGCCCAAGTATTCATAAAAAGCTAGAAGCAAATATGGAAATGTATGTAATCTCAAAACAACTGGTTAGTTTACGCACGGATATAAACTTGGGTTTTAGTTTAAAGCAATTAAGGCTTAGTTAGTCGCATGTTTATAGCGTGTGCTAATTACAATACGTATACTATTATTAGATTCTGTGACCAGAGTAAATAATGTTGAAAAAGTTTTTTAGGTATTTAATTCTAGGTTTAGGGCTATATGCGCTAATAGCAACATTGGTGATCACTTTTTATAAAGATGACCCCCAAGCGATGATTTGGCAAGACCGCGAAGCATTTAATAAACGTTATATCGAAAAGCTTTCACTAGAGCAGCCTACTACTATTAATAGTGTACTTGACTACTTAGGCAGCCCAGATCTTACTTTTGCAAAACGCAATAGTGATGAAGTACTTCAAATCATTTTTTATCGCACGCAACATAAAACGTCCGATGGCATAACAACCATAGATGAATGTACCGGACTGTTATTTAAAAATGGTCAACTTATTTTGTGGGGGCCAAGTGCTTATAAAAAATATCAGGATTAAAACTAGGTGAAGGCATAATGAATGAGCCTATTTCTGTCAAACTAAACCAATTACTTGAAAATACAAAACTATTTTTAACTTTATATAATGTAAAAAAACAATGGCAGACAGTCTACCCTGCAGTATGTAAACTTTCTGAGCAATACAGAGAATTATATGAGCAATATCCTGTAGCTTTACAAGCTAGGTGTGCTGTATTTAACCCTAAATATAGTTACTCTGTTAATTTGGTTATCAATCAATGTGTTTTAACCGCTGCTTTGTGTAAAAGCCAGCAATACAATAATCAGCTTAGTGAATTATATATCTGTGCTGCACTTGTTGATCACTTATGTGTGGGTGAGCAACTAAACAAGCTTTCCAAACAATTAAAGTTTAGTGATAGTGATAAAAAAATATGGCAATTACGCCACCAGCTCACCGCTAAAATAATCTTAACTGGTGGTGATTCAGCAAAACCAATAACGCAAGTTCTTGCAAAACTAAGTAAGTACAAGCAAGCATTAGTCACTACACCAAAAATAATGCTTTATGATGGTGGCATTACGCTTGTTGCTATCGCTAATATAATTGCAATGAACATTACTTATAGCCCTTCTAAACAACATATTAGTCTTTTTAAAGCTCTTGGCGATTTATATATACGTACACCTAACCTATTTGCGCAACAGCTAATAAAATTTTTAATCGCACATATAGGCCCATTATTACCGGGTAGCCGAGTTATATATAATGATCAATTAATGGTGTATTTGGCCAGCGACAATCAGCAGCGTCATATACTAATAAACGTCGAGAATAAAAATAAAATAGCGTGGTATAGAGTCAAGGCATTGCTAAACAGCAACGCTATCCAGTGGCAATCAAATGATTCACGTATCCAAATTAGTGTATGGGACAGTGAGCATATAACTTCCACTGCCAATATACTAAATAATGGGTCGCTAGCTTTGATAGAGTTAATTAGTCGTCTTAAGTTGCAGCATGAATACAGCTACAAAGCGTTAAGCCAAATTATGGCGCCTTATCCTAATGTAATAGAAAATCTATGTGAGGCTGTAAAACCTTATAATAATGAACATCAAGCGGCTAAAAGTTTGAAACATAGTCTATCTATGGTTGGTTATTTTAACGCCCCTGCAATTATTCAGCGAGTTATATTTGAGCAACTGGTTAAGGTAACTCCTCACCCTTTACAACAATTTGTTTTAACGCGACTAGAGTGCATAGTAGAAATTATTGCTCTATTGGTTAGTAAAAATAAAATGATTCAATTTGAACATATCGCACTTCCTCTCTATGGCTATGCTTATTTTTTATTAACACAATGCAGTACACATATATCTAGAAAAATAATGATTGATGAAACACCTAACACCACATTGAATACGCCTATTAGTGCCTTTTTTGGTGTTAGTTCATTAGACACTGAGCAGCTAAAAGCACAACTTACATTACTATTAAGTGATAACCCTTGGGCAATCGCATTATTGGAAGCTGAACATCTTCCAAAAAAGCAGCTCAACGAACGCAGTAAACTATGGGTAGCAATAAAGGCGCTTACACAAACCGTATTTAAACCGCAGCTAAAGCTAAGCACTTGGCAACAGCAAATATTAGATCAGCAATTAACTACTCAAAAATGGGAAAACCATCACTTATTTAATGAACAGCTCCAAGAGCTTGCCTTATCTAATACTATTTAATACCAATCCGTAATAATACTTAATCAATTTGAGGGATTAAACCTGACGCTAACTGCGTTTAATCTACTTGCAATAAGCAAGCTAATGACGCGTAAATTCGCCTTTTTTCATTGAAAATCTCTGGCTAGAAAAATAATTTTAAATATCATTATGGTTCAATATGTTAGTAAATATCTTGTTCTGTGTTCAGGTTATTTAGTTTTTTTATTTCCATTATAAATACAATTTATACCCAGTATTTGTAGTATAAACTAGCAAAATGGGCGATAAGTTGGTATAAATGCGCCCTTACAATTTTCAATCCCATTCACATAAATGACCTAACAAGCTGTTACTCTCTCAGAGTAATAATTTATGTGCAAATCAAAATCTTTAAAGGAAAAGTCAATGGCCAAACAAACCATCACAGTGATCAAAGGCGACGGCATCGGTCCGAGCATTATCGACTCAGCACTTGAAATATTAAAAGCCGCAGGTTGCGACTTTGATTATGAATTTGTTGATGCAGGCCTTGCAGCACTTGAAAAAACAGGTGAGTTACTTCCGCAAGAAACGGTTGATACCATTGCTAGAAATAAAATCACATTAAAAGGTCCTTTAACTACGCCTGTAGGTGAAGGTTTTACGTCTATTAACGTAACGCTTCGTAAGCAATTTGGTTTATACGCTAACGTACGCCCAGTTAAATCATTTGTTGGTACTAAAGCGCGTTACGACGATATTGATATCATTACTATTCGTGAAAACACCCAAGGTATGTACTCAGGTGCTGGCCAAGTAGTAAGTGAAGACGGTAATGAAGCACAAGCAAAATCGATAATTACGCGTGAAGGCGCAGAAAAAATCGTAACTTTTGCATACGAGCTAGCGGTACGCGAAGGTCGTAAAAAAGTAACTGCCGTTCATAAAGCTAACATTTTAAAATCAACATCTGGTTTGTTTTTAAAAGTAGCACGTGAAGTAGCAGAGCGTTACCCACAAATTGAATCAAATGAAATGATTGTTGATGCAACATGTATGAAGCTGGTAATGACACCTGAAGAGTTTGACGTAATTGTTACGACTAACTTATTTGGTGATATTTTATCTGACCTTTGTGCTGGTTTAGTTGGCGGTTTAGGTATGGCACCTGGTGCTAACATTGGTGAAGACGCAGCAATTTTTGAAGCTGTACATGGTAGCGCGCCTGATATTGCAGGCAAAAATCTAGCTAACCCAACATCTGTAATTTTAGCATCTATTCAAATGCTTGAGCATTTAAATATGGGCGATACAGCAGAGCGTATTCGTAGTGCTGTTGCTGATGTAATTAAATCAGGCGACCGTACAACTCGCGATTTAGGTGGCAGCCACGGTACAACTGATTTCACTCAATCAGTAATTGACCGTTTATAATTAATATTTGTTATTAATTTAAAAAGCCCGCTAATTTAGCGGGCTTTTTTATGTTTGCTAACTACGTTTATACTAACCTAGTGTATTTATGCAAGTTATACCAATTCGCTTAATTAAGTGATCTATTTTGCGGATTGGTATTAGTATTAAACCTAAATAAACTTAACAGAAGTAATCCTAATAAACCCGCCAGTGATCCGCCACTTGACCCCGAACTACTTTGTTGTTTTTGCACAGTAGCAGATAACTCTTTAGTAAAAGTATCATTGGTTTGAGTATCAGTAACATTCAACGTTACGTTATATGTCCCGTCAGTTTGATAAGTATGTATTGGGTTTTGTAAACTTGATAACGCACTGCCATCACCAAAATCCCAACTGTAAGTATAACTATTAAAGCCGCCGGTTACTTGAGCATTAAATTGTGCGCTTAAATCACTAACGGTAGCGTTTGCGTTTATGCTAAGCGGAACAGTCGCAGTTACATCAATCGCTTTAGTTTGCTCCGTGCCTTCGTTATCTGTCACTGTAAGCGTTACTTGGTAATCACCAGAGTATAAATAATTATAAGTAAGCGATTGCGTCGTTAAAGTACTTCCATCCCCTAGCTGCCAATTATAAGTATACGGTGCGACCCCACCTGTAAGCGAAGCCTCAGCTGTTAAAGTTCCTTGGTTTATTTCATATTCAATTTCATTTACAGATAATGGTTCAGCTAGTGTAACTTGAACTACAGCTACTTGATCTGAAGTACCATTACTTGCCATAAACTCAACGTTGTAAGTGCCATAGTCTTGGTATTCATGAGTAGGGGTTAACTCTATGCTTGAGCTACCATCATCAAAATTCCACGTAAATGTATCCGAAGGCGTGAGTGCAAAACCTTCTACATTAAAATTAACGGTTAAACCTGTTTTGGTAAAATTAATACCCTTAGTGACATCGTAATTAAGCTCTACTTCTATGTCGTCACTATCAGCTGACTGATTTATAATATTAAACCCAAAACCAACCTGTGGAAGCATAACACCCGATGGTTTTTGCGCTGCAAAGCTATAATCGTTTTTATCAGTGAACTGGGTGATAGCTGATAAATCATCATCACCTAACCCTGCCCTTTGTTGGTATAGACTAAAAGCAGCATCACGTATTTGAATTGCTGAAGAAGCCGGAGTTTGCGTACTGCCTTTATTTATTGAGCGCTGATCGGCATCTACCACTAATGCAAAACCACTGCCTGGATGCTCGGTAGTGTTATTATCTGCTTGAGATTCATTGCTGTACCACAATAATAACCCCGGTGAGTACTGCTCTGCTTGTAAGCTACTGTCAACGTCTGTGTATGAACGCAATTGTAAATAGTAATGTGATGGTGATGCATATGTGTAATTACCAATTTTTTCAAAGCCATTAAACTCAGTGTTAACTTGATCTTGTGCATTATTTTGCCAAATTAAAGTATCACTTTGCTCAATGCGCATATCATCAACAACAAAACCATAATAATGTGTGTTCGCATCTGTTATGTATTCAATTTTTAAATCAATTGTTTGCCCAGCATAAGCTGATAAATCAAACTTATGGGTTAAATAGCCGTTAGGTTGCTTAGCATCACTATTAAGAAATGAATCACCTGAGATATACGGACCAATATCACCGTAGTATGGATTAAGCGCTTGCGTATAATTACTCACGATTGGCTCGCCATTTACTTTTATTTGAACTAAATCGTAATCGCGCTCAATACTGTAATAAGCAATAAAGCTTAAAGTAAGTGTCTCAGTTGTGCTTGGTAGCGCTATTGTATTCGCTAAGCTGTTGCTAATATTGTCGCCCGTATTTGAATAGTATTGAAAATCACCTTCTACTGGAGCCCTAAATTTTTCGAGCCTTGGTGGCAGTGTTATTTTTATTTGATTTTGCAGTTGTGAAGTACTCGCAGTATTAATTAATGTTTGCTGTGAGTTAGCCTCTATCTCATCCATATCAAGCGTAAGCTGGTTAACCCAGTTACCCTGGTACCGCTTTTGTAAATATTCAAGCGCATAAGGGCTAAACATAACTGGCTCTGAGCCTCTTGGCGAACCAGCCCAACTTCCTGTCGACATAACTGACCAAGACGCGACGGGCTCACCTACCGTGTTAGATTGTAAGTCGTATTCATCTAATAATCCTAAATCATGCCCAAACTCATGCACAACCACACCAATCCCGGCATCAATAGGGTTAATGGTATAACCAAATAGCTTAATGTTACTGCCTGCAATCTCGCTCGGCCCGCTATTTTCATCAAATACATAGTAGCGGTGCGACCAAATAGCATCGGTGCTTAGGTAACCGCCACCCGCTTCTTCGCCAATACTTGAATGAAATACCATTACATGGTCAATAATGCCATTAGGTTCATTAAGGATACCGTCGCCATCAATATCATCTAAATCAGTTAAGTCATAATCCGCTAAATTAATATTAAACTTTGCAACTGCTTTCTCCACAGCCTCTTTAATTAAAGCGGGCGCATTTATATCCCGTGTACTGCCTTGGCGCTCACCATATATTTTTGCATTGCTATTAGCGGTTACCCAGCCATATACCTGCCCGCTAAAGTTTAAGCTGTTTCCCGAAGCCGCTTTATAATAATCAGCAGCCGTTTTTAAGCTTTGTCCATCAGGGCCTGTATAACCTTGAGTATTAAAAAGCATTTGCTGATAGTGCTCAGTTGAATAATCAGCGTAAAACATATCGGTGTCTTGCTCTACAAGTTGATTGTCGTCATGTTTAAGATCAGGAAAATCAATTAAAATAGCTAACACTTTTACATCATTAACGCTTTGATCTGGCACTAGCGACGTTGAAAAAGCGACCTGTTGTTTATTTGTGTTTGAAAAAACGTTGGAGGAGGGTTTAAATTGCCTAAAGCCATTTTTAATAGAGTGATTGGCAACGTCTTTGTTACTCATATATGACTTAAATGAACTATCTAACTCACTTGAAGATATTTGGTCTCTTTTTTTTAGCCAATATAAAATACGCTCTTCGTTAGTTATACCAACATCATGCGGACTTAAGTTATTAGCCGCCACCATAGGGCTTAATAGCGTAGTTAAAAGCGCAATTAACATCACTTTTTTCACTGTGTCTTCCTCAAACATAATTATGTAGTAATCATACCTAATAATAGGAATTTAAACAGGCGATAAAAACATATAGTTAACATATGCAATAAAAGTTAATGGTCTCTCACTATTTTTATATCTAAAATCGAACCCACAACCTAAAGTGCATAATTTCTGCTAGTAAACTCAGTTAAACACAGGGTTTCTGCAGATTTAAATTAAAAAAAGCCACAAAACGAATTTAAAATGCAAAAAACCGCTTTCAAGGTTGACATAAAGGCTCAAAACCCTTAAAAATAAACCTATACAGAATTTTTAATTTAAAAGCAGTGTTTTGCTAAGTAGAGTAAAAACTATGAACACACACATTAATCTTTTAGTCGTACTCGTACTGGTCTTGGTTATAAGCCCAGCGGGGATGTATTAAAAGGTGATACTGCTTTTTAAAAACCCTCGCACTACGCGGGGGTTTTTTTATGCATAAAAAGCGCACAGAGGAATGAGGATGAGCAAACAAGAATATAATGGTTCTGAACTAGTTGTTCAGGCATTAAAAGATTTAAAGGTTAAATACATATTTGGCTACCCCGGTGGTTCAGTATTAGATTTATACGATGCACTTTTTCAACAAGATGATATTGAACACATACTCGTGCGTCACGAGCAAGCTGCTACGCATATGGCCGACGGCTATGCACGAGCAACTGGTGACGTGGGTGTTGTGCTTGCAACCTCAGGCCCTGGCGCTACAAACTGTATTACAGGTATTGCAACGGCCTACATGGATTCAATTCCTATGGTTGTATTATCAGGTCAAGTACCTACAAATTTAATTGGTGACGATGCATTCCAAGAAACTGATATTGTTGGCTGTTCTCGCCCTATAGTTAAACACAGCTTTAATTGTAGAAGTGCTAAAGACATCCCTGCAATACTCGCTAAAGCCTTTTATATAGCCAGTACAGGTCGTCCAGGCCCAGTTGTAGTTGAACTCCCTAAAGACATGCTAAACCCTGCGATTAAGTTTGAATACGAATTTCCTCAAACAACAGAACTTAGAACCTACAGTCCTAATACTAAAGGTCACTCTAAGCAAATTCGAAAAGCTGTTACTGCCATTTTAGAAGCTAAAAAGCTCGTTATTTATTCGGGTGGAGGCATTGTTATTTCAAACACGTCAGAGCAATTAACACACTTAGTTGAATCGTTAAATGCGCCCATTACAAACACACTAATGGGATTGGGTGGTATTTCAGGTGTGCACCCTAACTTTGTCGGTATGTTAGGCATGCACGGTACACTAGAAGCAAACAAAGCAATGGCTAACGCCGATGTTATTTTGGCATTAGGTGCCCGATTTGATGACAGGGTAACTAATAATGTTCAAAAGTTTTGCCCTAATGCCACGATTGTACATGTAGATGTAGACCCAACCTCTATTTCTAAAACAATCAAAGCGCATATTCCCGTTGTGGGTTGCTTAGCAACGGTGCTGGAGCAACTACAAGCAGGTATCGATAAAAGCCCAATTAAAATCGACCGCAGCGCACAAGAAGATTGGTGGCGTCAAATTATCAGCTGGCGCGAACAAAAATGTTTAAGCTACAACACTGATGGCGAAAAAATTAAACCACAAGCCGTGATAGAAGCTGTTTATAAAGCCACTAATGGCGATGCTTACGTAAGTTCTGACGTTGGTCAGCACCAAATGTTTGCAGCGCAATACTACCCATTTAAACATCCTCGTCAGTGGATAAATTCAGGCGGCCTAGGCACTATGGGCTTTGGTTTACCTGCTGCAATGGGTGTAAAGCTAGCCTTTCCTGATAAAGAATCTGTATGTATTACGGGTGATGGCTCTATTCAAATGAATATCCAAGAACTATCTACCTGTTTACAGTACAACCTTGCGGTAAAAGTTGTATCACTTAATAACCGCTCTTTAGGTATGGTACGTCAATGGCAAGATATGGTTTACGGCGGACGCCATTCATCATCTTATATGGATTCCCTCCCTGATTTTGTTAAGTTAGTTGAAAGCTACGGACATGTAGGTATTCAAGTAAATACGCTTGATGAACTACAACCTGCAATTGACAGGGCGATGAGCATAAACGACCGCTTAGTCTTTTTAGATATTCTTGTCGACGAAAAAGAGCATGTATATCCAATGCAAATTAAATTAGGTGGCATTGATGAGATGTGGTTACGTAAAGGAGTAAAAGCATAATGCGTCGTATTTTATCTATATTATTAGAAAATGAACCCGGTGCTCTATCACGTATTGTTGGGCTTTTTTCACAACGTGCATACAATATTGATAGCCTGACTGTAGGTACAACTGATGATCAATCATTATCGCGTATCACTATTACCACCATGGGTGATGACCGTGTTGTTGAGCAAATAACAAAGCAAGTTAATAAACTTGTTGATGTATTAAAGATTATAGATTTAACCGAGATGAGTCACATCGAACGCGAGCTTTTATTAGTTAAAGTATTCGCGCAAGATGAATCAACCCGTGCTGCAGTAACCCGTGTGGTCGATGTTTTCCAAGGCGCTATTTTAGATATGGGACGTCAAAGTTACAGCCTACAACTTGTTAGTAGCACAGATAAGATAGAATCATTTTTAGATACGTTGCGACATGAAACTGACATTATTGAAGTTGTGCGCTCAGGTGCTGTAGGCATAGGAAGAGGCGATAAAGCCTTAAAAGCATAACTTACCTATAATTAAGCCATTGAAATTTGGCTTTTTAATAGATAAAAAAAAAGGGCTAATTAGCCCTTTTTTTATTTAATTTGTTAAACCTATTAAGGGTTTACTTGGTCTTTAAGACCTTTACCTGCTTTAAAGCTTGGGATAGTTGCTGCTGCGATTTGGATCTCAGCACCCGTTTGCGGGTTACGACCAGTACGTGCCGCACGTTCTTTTACTGAGAAAGTACCAAAACCAACTAACGCTACTGAATCACCTTCTTTTAAAGAAGAAGTTACAGCACCGGTAAACGCGTCAAGAGCACGAGTAGCGGCAGCTTTAGAGATTTCTGCATCAGTAGCAATTTTTTCAACTAATTGAGCTTTATTCATTGTTAGATTCCTATTCGTTATTATTTTGCCTTCGCAAATCCTATCTTTATGCATTTTTAAACAGTTAGCAACAGCAAATTGCATTTTTTGTTTAAAATCTTCAAAAACACATAAAATTTAAATAATTCTCGGTAAAATACAGCATGTTGAGTTAACAACAACTTAATTTAAGTACAATTTTGGTGCAACTTAGGCAACATAATAAACTATATTTTTTCGATAACTAAGGTCACTTCCCCAACCTCGACACCAAACTTAACAATAGATGTGCGGTTTATCAAGCGCGTTTGTGTAACCAAGTACATCCAATCGTCAAAATTAACGTTTAAAGTGCTGTCATCATATGCAAGTTCAACATTATAGTTCCAATGAAATACACTGCCATTACTTTTCCCTTTAGCTACACCAATAACATCATCAGCAGTGCCCGTTAGGCTGTTATCGTTATTAAGCGTTACTTTCCAAATACGTTTTTGTGTTTCACCATCATCGTAAACAAAATCTTCCTCAATAACACCCTGGTTACCATCCCACGTTGCATTCATATCAACAACTAGCTTGCGGGTCAATTCGCCCTTAAAGTCTTGTACAACGCCATAGGCTTTTAAATTTCCACTAAAAAATGTTTTAAAATCGAAATTTGGCGATGTGTTTTTATAATGTTCAACATTTGGCGCTGAACAGCTAATTAAAAGTAGAGCTGATAAGCAGATCAATGCTGTTTTTAACGTGTTTAATATATTCATATTAATTCCCTAATAATTGCTTTCGTAGTTTTGGCTCAGAAGTTTTTTCGTCAAGCCAAATTGCTAAAAAGTCACTTGAAAATTGAAGTTTATTTATTTCACCAATTTGTTCATCATTATGATAAAAAACACTCATTCCCTGCTCATTTGTGACTAACGTTAGCGAATCGCCTTTTCTAATATCAGGCCAAATAGACAATAATTCACTGTCGTATTTGTCTGCTAGCTCTTTTTTTCCAATATGCTCCCACTGCTCATTTGTTGCTTTTACGATTTCTTTAGCTTCAAAGTCACGTAAATAGGTAAGTTTAAATTTAATAGGATGCGTTCCTGCGCTGTAATTACCTGAAGGGGTAAATAAAACCGCGTCATATACATCCCAAAATAAATACTCCATTCGTGCTTCGCCTACTTTATTAAACTGTGTGTCAGCTAAAACAATTGAAGTTGTAAGCAAATAAAAAGTAACTGCCTTTAGTATAAGTTTCAAAATAAGCTCCCTCGAGTCAATGAGTAATGTTACGAAATGGGAATTGTGGGCGATCAGCGGTTGATGAATAACTTAATTTTTTGGTTTATAAAAAGAATAGCAGTAAACACAGTAGACCAAAGCGCACCGTACACGAGCCAAAACTGCCATAAAGGTAAGCCTAAACTTATTACTTCAAAGCGCGCCCCAGCCCAATAACTTGCTGGCGCAAAAGCTATGCATACTAAAAAGGCCTGCCAAAGTTTTAACCTACCTAAAAAGATCATTGAGGTGTTTAAAGAAAGTAATAATGCAACCCATAAAAAGGCGAGCCATAGAGGAAAGGGATAAACTTTAAATTCTAACAAGCCTAACTTTACCGCTATAAACTCTAACAACATTGCTAGAGGTAGGGCTTTGATTAGTAATAAGGTGTCTTGTTTTTTCTGCTTTGACAAACAAAACATTAAAACAATAATTAATCCGCTAAAAAATAGCGAATCAGCCTCAAGCAGCAATGATAAAAACCACACTGCTTGAAATAAAACAAAATTAATAACCGAGCGCAATATCATCGTTATCGCTCATAAACCTCGGTTTACGTGCCATTAAATGCACTGTGCTTGTAGCTCTAGCTCTAAACGCACCTTCGCAATAAGCAAAGTAAAATAACCACAAGCGATAAAAGCGTTCATCAAATTTTGAACGGTCCAAATCTGGCCAGCTTTTTATAAAACGGGTTCGCCAATCAGCTAATGTTCGTGCGTAGTGAGCGCCAATATCATTAACAGTATGAATTACCATGTCGGTATTATTTTTAATCTGCTCACTCATTTCGTTAAGTGATGGCAAACACCCGCCCGGAAAAATATACTGTTGAATAAAGTCAGAGTTTTTTAAATAGTGCTTATAACGCTGATCGCCAATAGTTATAGCTTGTATGAGCATAGCACCATCATCTTTCAACAGTTCACCACATTGGGTGAAAAAGCTAGGTAAGTACTCATGGCCCACCGCTTCTATCATCTCAATAGAAACAAGCTTGTCGTACTTGCCTTTTAATAGTCTGTAATCGAGCTTGAGTAACGTTATTTTATTTTCAAGACCAAGCTCTGAAATTTTATTAGCGACATAATCATGTTGTTCGTCAGATATCGTTGTTGTTGTAACATGGCAGTCATAATGCGTGGCTGCATATATAGCAAAAGCCCCCCACCCTGTACCAATCTCAATAACTGAATCATTTTTTTGAAGCTCAACTTGCTCACAAATGCGTTTAAGCTTGTATTGTTGAGCCTCTTCAAGTGTCGCTTCTTTTGTAGGATATACAGCACTTGAATAAAGCATTTCTTTACTTAAAAACGATTCGTACAAATCATTACCTAAGTCGTAATGAGCAACAATATTCTTTTTAGATCCTGATTCAGAATTTTTGTTTTTTATATGATTGAACCGGTGTGCAACATTGCTAAAAAATGCGAATTTTTTTTCAAACTCATCAAGTTGCTTTTCATTTATAGCAAATATTTCTATAAATGAGGTTAAGTTATCGCAAGACCAATGCCCAAGAATATACGCTTCGCCTGCGCCAACACTGCCTGACAGAGCAAATGCTTTATACATTGCTTTATCATTTACTGTAACAGTTGCTTTTAGTTCTGAAGATGAATCCCCAAAAATAGTTCTTTCGTTTCCTTCAATCAAAACTATTTGACCAGTTTTAATTGACGAAAAGGCTTTAGTTACTAATTTTTTATATATGTTAGTTAACCAACTCGTGCTTTGTTCACAATTTAAGCTCGACACTTTATCCATTAAAATACCTATTTATTGTTCTAACTATCTGTATATGTTTTATGGCCTACCTGAGTGACCTAAAAAAGGCACTCGCTTTATAAATAACTTTAGCGCTTGATGGTAAATACCTTTAAAGATCGACCACGTCATGGCCGGAAAACGTTTTAGTAACTTACTGACTTCTTGATTAGTAAGCTCTGCACGTTTCAAACGAAGTGTTGCATCAAATAATAATACTTCATCTCGTTTATTTTCAATATGTATCAATGTTTTATCAGGCGACTGTCGAATATGCCAATGATAGTTCATATCTAAATTCATAAAAGGTGATACGGAAAAAACCTTCTTAAAGTTCACTTTTTTTTCTAGGGAGACTAAATAGTAATGGCGTTCATTCCACGGTGTATTACTTACTTCAGCAATCATATACGTAAAGCTATTATCGCTATTACCAAAAAAGTAAAAATTAACAGGGCTAAAATAAACCCCTAAACAGCGTAGTTGCCCAAGCATATAAACATGAGTAAATGTTTCCTTTATACCTAATGAAGAAAGTTGCTTATGAGCACGTTCAATAATGGGAGATTGATCAGAAGCTGATAAACTTTGAAGGTAATCCGCCTCGTTAAACTTTAAGGCTTTTAAGCCTGATGTACCTAAGTTTTTATGTACACCATTTAATTGCTGAGGATTGTTTAGATCGACCCACATCATATACAAAGGATAGCTAAAACGATGTTCTTTAACAGCAAAACGGCGATGTTTTACATCGCCTAAATAAACTGCACTAGTCAAATTCGACCCCAAGCTGTTTAGCCACATCTACACCACTGTGTACACCATCTTCATGGAAGCCATTGTACCAATAAGCACCACAAAAATAACTATTATTGTTCCCATCAATACTGTGTTTTAATTTTTGAGCAGCAATAGATTCTTGGTTAAATACAGGGTGATGATAGGTAAACTCGCGCAAAATTTTACTTTGACTTATTCCTTCAAGATGATTAAGCGTTACACAAAACTGTGTATCCGATTGTATACCTTGCAAAATATTCATTTGGTAAGTAACAACAGCGGCTTTATCAGTGTTGTTATTAAGTAGGTAGTTCCAGCTTGCCCATGCCGCTTTTCTATCTGGTAAAAGGTTTGTATCGGTGTGCAGCACCACTGAGTTCTCAGTGTAAGCTATTGCACCCAATACTGACTTTTCTTGCTCCGTAGCATCACCAAGTAGTGCAAGCGCCTGATCTGAATGACAAGCAAATATTACTTTATCAAATTTACTTTGCTCACCATTGGCAAACTCTATTGTGACTTCATCATTTTGACGCGTAACAGATTTAATATTTGTATTGAGGTTAATTTTATCGGCAAAGCCTCTGATCAGCGGCTTAATGTACTGACGAGAGCCTCCTGGTACTACATACCACTGTGGTCTATTGGTTACATCTAAAAGCCCATGATTAAAGAAAAACTTAACAAAAAACTCAACGCCTACGTTTTCCATTTCTTTAATACTGGTAGACCAAATAGCCGCGCCCATAGGAAGAATATAATGGTATTTAAAAAAGTCATTAAACTGGTTATCGTTAAGCAATTGTCCTAATGATTGTTCAGATTGATAGTCTCCTTTTTCATGCATTGCTTTGCACAGTTTATTAAACCTAATAATGTCGTACAATAAACGCCAAAATTTTGGTCTGAAAATATTACGGCGCTGTGCAAACAAACTTGTAAATGTATGGCCATTATATTCAAAACCAGTGGCTTCGTTGTGAACACTAAAGCTCATTTCTGTTTTTTGTTTATTGACACCAATACGCTTTAGCAGTTTTTCAAAGTATGGGTAAGTTCGGTCATTAAACACAATAAAGCCTGTGTCTATTGCGTATTTGATGCCGCTTACATCAACATCAACTGTTGCAGTGTGACCACCTATGTAATCATTCTTTTCAAAAATGGTTACATCATAATGTTTGTGAAGCAAATGCCCACATGTTAAACCAGATACACCAGTTCCTATTATTGCTATTTTTTTCAACGGGCTAATCCTTTTGCGATTCTAAGCCAAAGTGGGAGTGGTAAAATACGTAATGCTTTTAATATAAGTGTAAAACGATAAGGGAAATGAACGTCTTTGCGGCGTTTTTGAATACCCTTAATCATGTAGTCAGCGGCTTTTTCAGCAGTAACGGCCATAGGCATCGGGAAATCATTTTTACTAGTGAGCGGGGTTTTTACAAAACCTGGATGAACTAAAGTCACATCAACATCATTTAAATCAACAGCTAAGCTTTTTGCTAAGTAACTTACACCCGCTTTTGATGCACCATAAGCTTCTGAACGAGGTAGCGCAAGATAAGTAACACTTGAGCTAACTAAAACAAGCTGGCCGCCTGGATTTATTTTAGGGAGTAACGCCTCAAGGCAATACCCCATAGAAAGTAAATTGACGTTTATTACACGCGCAAATAATGCACTATCAAAATTTCGCGCATCATCTATATATTCACAGTTACCGGCGTTTAAGATAACTCGATCAAAATGAGGAAAGCCAATAGTAGACTCTTTTATATCTTGCAGGTTAGTTGCATCAAATTTACAAGCTTGAATATTGTCGTATTTAGCAAGCTCGGCGAGCTTTTCACTATTACGTCCGCAAGCTATAACAGTGTCTCCTAGCTGCGCATATTTAATTGCTAGCTGCTCTCCAATACCTGATGTAGCACCCGTTATAAGTGTGATCATAATTAACCTGTCCTTTTATCAATTAGCTTTATAACGCTACCAAGTAAAGGAATGTGTTTGTATAACAACTCGCCCACATTAAAGTAGTCTCTGTGCTTGATAATTTTGCCATCTTTAAAAATAAGCTTGCTATGACCTTCTACCGAAATAGTTTTACCTGATGAGAGCTTTGGATGTGCATAATGCATAGTCCAATAAATAAAAGCATTGTTACCGCTATTAAACGAATCACTAATATCAAACTGACAATGCTTAACATTGCTGTATAAGTTAGCAAAGTACCTGCGCAATTCTACAATGCCATTAATTTCATGCATCGGGTCTATAAACTGTATGTTGTCACAGTAAATATCACTCAATAAATCAAGATTAGTGCTATCAAGCTGTTGGTATATTTCAACAAATTTATCTACTGGTAACTGGTTATCCATATCACACCTTAAATGCAGCAAGTGCACGTTCTCGTGCCGCTTTATGATCAACTATTGCTGGCCAGTAACATTCCTTATCTTTGCCTGTTGCGGCTAAATAAGTGTGTGGAAAATGAATGTGTTTATCTGGCACGTTTTCAAGCTCTGGCAAATACTTACGGATAAACTTGCCCGTTGGATCAAAGCGCTCGCTTTGTCTGATAGGGTTAAAAACTCTAAAATAAGGCTGAGCATCACAGCCCGTACTTGCAGCCCACTGCCAACCACCATTATTAGAGGCTAAATCGCCATCAATTAGGTGCTGCATAAAAAAGCGCTCACCTTCGCGCCAGTCTATTAATAAATGCTTAGTTAAAAAGCTCGCAACAACCATTCGTAAACGATTATGCATCCAACCGGTTTGCTTTAGTTGTAGCATTGCAGCATCCACTAACGGGTAACCTGTACGCCCTTCACACCATGCTGTAAATTCATTTTCGCTTTTACGCCACACTACAGCGTTATACTTTTCGTTAAAGTTATCACCGCGCGAAAGCTTCGGAAATTCAGCAATTAAATGCCTGTAAAATTCGCGCCAAACAAGCTCGTTAATCCACGTAAACGTTTTGCTTTTTGATGTAGTTAAAATATCAGGATAACGCTGCTGAATATTAATAAGCAGTTGCTTTGTGCTTACAATACCTAGTGCTAAATACGGGCTTAAACCCGATGTGCCTTTTACACTAGGAATATCACGCTGGTCGTCGTAACTTGTAAGTTTGTCGCATATAAAATTATCAACTACGGTAGAGAGTGTTTCGTCGTCAACCGGCCACTTATCTGAGCACCCATCACTTTTTAGTAAATCACTCTCGTCAAATTCAATAGGGTCAGAAGTTAAAGGCCATTGTGGCAAACTAAAGTGTGTATCTTGATACT
Source organism: Pseudoalteromonas sp. S3431 (assembly GCF_000690035.1). Taxonomy (NCBI): domain Bacteria; kingdom Pseudomonadati; phylum Pseudomonadota; class Gammaproteobacteria; order Alteromonadales; family Pseudoalteromonadaceae; genus Pseudoalteromonas; species Pseudoalteromonas sp. S3431. The sequence continues at coordinate 56,435 of NZ_JJNY01000031.1, read as the reverse complement.
GCTTTAACCATGCACGTTTAAATGGAGTAAACACTTTATACATTTCATTACTTTGATTTTTAACTGAGCCTGCAGGTGCAATTAAATCACCTTCGTACAAAGTAAAAGTAATTGAACGCTCATCGCATTCATGCAAAATTGCTTTATCCCGGTTTACTTCATTAAGCTCATATTCTGTATTAGCAATTACGTGTTTTACATCGTTTGCTTTGCAAAAGTTAATGAGCTCGCGCGTACAATCACAAAAGCCAGGCGCTTCAATAATATGTAAAGTAATACCGTAATCAGCAAGTTGGGATTGAAGATAAGTAACTCGACGCTTGAGTAAGTCAATCTGAATAGGCGCTGTTTGGTGTTGTTGCCACTGCTTTTCAGACACAAAAAAAATGGCGTGTTTAGCGCCATTGTTTAGCGCTTGAATTAACGCTTCGTTAGAAAAAAGGCGCAAATCGCGCCTAAACCAAAATAATGTATCCATTAAATACCAAATCGTAGTTTTAAATCGTGAGGGTATGGGTTAAAAAACACTTGTTTTTCGAGGTACTCATTCGGATGAACTTTCAAATGATGTTTTAACAAGGTAAGTGGTACATACAATGGCACCAATCCTTCGCGGTATTCATCTATCGCATCACGAAGTTCTTGTTTTTCAACCTTCGATAAATCTGTTTTAAAGTAACCTTGTAAGTGCATTAGCGTGTTGCAATTATTTCTGCGAGAAGCTGGCTTTTTAAGACCTGTCATCAAACCTAAAATATATTCATCAGCAACTGCATTTATATCGTCACCTACAAACGTTCCAAGGAGGTTACCCAAATCACGATAAGCTTGATAATTGTGAGCCATCAACAAATACTTATACTGAGAGTGAAATTGAGTAAGCTTGTGAACCGTAAGCGGCTCTTGTACTAACTTTTGCCAGTTTTTAAATACGTAAATTCTCATTACAAAGTTTTCACGTAAATGCATATCGTTTAAACGCCCGTTTTCTTCACATGGCAATAATGGGTTGTGCTTCATTATTTGCTCAGCAAAAAAACCAACGCCTTCTGAGGTATTACCCGTGCCTGCTTCATTGTATATTTTAATGCGTTCCATACCGCAACTTGGACTTTTCGCGCAAAATACAAATCCACTCAACTCTTTAGCTTGTTCTGTTGCAACTTTTTTACCATATTCGGTAAGTTGTTGACCTACTTCGCCAGTGCCATCTGGGCGACATACTTTAATAGTATCGCCCACTTTAACTTGGCGAATAGTTGGGCGAGGTATCGGTAAACCAACAGCTACTTCCGGACAAAACCGTGTGTATTCAACGTGTTTACCTAGCTCATCCATACAAAAATTTGATTTTTTATGACCCGTATCAAATCTAACTTTTTCGCCTGCTAAGCAGGCGCTTATACCTATTTTTATTATATCTGTGTGCATATATTCTCTTAGTAAATCAAATTACCTATTGGATTTAGTAACTTGCTGAAGCCCTTATTAAAATGTAGCGCACTACTAACAACTGTAAAGCACAAACACCCGTCTTTCGTTAAAGGTGTATGCTGATGACTACCATCTTGCCATATAAAGTCGCCTGGTACGTAACTACCATCTTCGTCACTAAACTCACCATCTAGGAGTAGAGTAACTTCAAATCCAGTATGCGTGTGCTCTGGTATTTCACCACCCGCATCAATGTGTAACAGGCTAGAACGTAGCGGACCATCATCAAGCGAAACTCGAGATCGCGCTAACTTACCAACTTGTGTAAATTTACTATGAGAAATACGCGTTAAAGCACGTGGAAGCTGGTAGTTATGTTCATTTACTTTAATAGAAACAGGCTCTACCTCATAAACTTCGTCGATAGAATCATCAGATGTGATCATATCAAGAACATTCAATTCAAAGTCTTCAAATAACTCAGATTGCTCAGTTTGAACTATCTCAAATTGGACTGGCTCTTCACTAAATAACGCGTCTGCATTACTTGCTTCAATTTTAGCGACTTTAGCTTGGCACACAGGGCACATATCTACATGTATAGAAACGGCTAAACTCAGTGATGTAGCAAGTGATGCATCGCAATACTGTGTCAGTAGAGTTTCACTCGGGTGATGTTTAATCATGCTGATCTCCCATTTCATTACGTAATTTTTGCAAGGCCAAACGTAACCGTGATTTTACCGTGCCTACTGGAATGTTAAGTTGATGTGCAAGTTGCTCTTGCGACATATCTTGAAAATAAACGCCTCTTACCACTTCACGTTGAGCGATTGGTAGCTTGTCTAAATAGCGCTTAATTTGCTTATCTTCTAAATGATCACTGTATTCGTGATGTGTATCTTGTGATTCGTTTAATAACGGCCAAATATCTTCGCTTATGTTTTCTTCTTTGTTACTTTTCATTTTGCGAAGCATATCGAATGAAGCATTACGCATAACGGTATAAACCCACGTAGTCGCTGCACCTTTATCACTGTGATACAAATGTGCTTTACGCCAAACAGACGTTAACGTCTCTTGAACAAGCTCCATTGCTTGAGCTTCAACACCAAACTGCTTAATTCCAAAGCGTTTAATTTTTGGCGCAAAATATTCAAATAAATAGGAAAACGCTTTTTTGTCGCGTGATTGCGCAACGTCTATAAGCGCTTGCATGAGCTCTTTACTCGGCGTATCTGGCATGGCAGTGTACTTACCTGTATTAGGTTCACAACGTGGTGACTGTTGTTGACTTACCATAATAATTTATCCCGTTATTGCTTTTGTATTAAGTAATACGGGCAATAATTAATTTAGGATCATAAAATTTAGGCAAATTCGTTATTAATCACAGTATGGAGGAAATTCAGTAAGTTATCAAAGTTCGTTTCAAACGCAAGTTGCTGTTTTTTCTCGATAGAAATAGGCAGGAGCTCAAGCCAACGTGCTGCAATCCAAGGCAACTTGTCAAAATGAGTTTTTTTGTACAGTAAACTAAGTTCCGGATTACTTTCAAAGACGTTTAAAAGCGCATCATGTAATAGGTAATGTTTGCCAATTGGGTTGTTAATGTCCTTGTACCAATAAGGCGTCTTACAAGGCGATACCAGCCCATGTCGCAGTTCGTCTTCGTCTTGGTAAGCATCATTAATTTGCACGTTTTTAGATGCATATACATCAATTAATAATACATCGTTATCGTCTTGATCAAAATCGATAATATCAACAAGACAACCTTGCGCACTTATATTAAAAGGCGTGTCATGCTCGAATGTACAAAGCACAAACCCTGTATTATTTTTTAATGCGTTTTTAACCATATTTAAATAGCGAGGCTCAAATATGCGTAATCGCGTATAACCTTCAGGTAACATAAAAATGGGTAATGGAAAAATCGCACGTTTCATAAAGTCTACTTATTTCAAACACTCTGCCTTTACTTACGTGCGCTTTTGCTAAGTCGATCAGCTTTGCATGAATCGAATTAATTACCTACTCCACCATTGGTTAAATATTAAACCAGCTCCCCATGCTTTTTAGTACTTGGACTGAGTAATATGCACTTATCATACTGGCTACTGGCGCTAACATTAAAGCAAATAACCCAAATTCACTGCTCATCGTTTTAATCCTTTAAATGGTTTATTTAACGTTTTTAACACTCGCGTCAGTATTTTTAGACGCAGTATTCTCGGTTAAAACAGCCTCATCTAATATTCCAACTAAAACAGTTTTAGCATCAAAATAAAGCGTTTCTTTTAATGACTTTTCAAGTTCGAATGTTGTTTGCTTAACGTAGCTTGTTACACTTTGAGCTAATATATCAGTAACATCTAGGTCCACTTCTGTTGCGTGTACTTGCGCAGAACCTAATACTAATAAACTTGCCATAGCGATTTTAATTGAATGTTTCATAATGGTATTCCTTGTTTGTATATTGTTTGATTAGACGAAGTTATATAATCAAGGGTTGTGCCAACATGAAAATAAAAATTAAAGTATTGTAATTAAATAGGTTTTTATAAATTTAATTAATTTCAAAAATTCACACTCTATTAATCTAACCACTTAATTTTATTTTTTGACCAATATTTGGTTAATAATTAAGATCTATTTACCCACGTTAATAAAAGTCACAGTAAATACATTTAGCGTTTATAAAAACGTCATATCTAAACGTTAAAGTTCCATTACTATAAATAATTGAAAAGTGCAGTATGTCTATCTTATCTCGTCGTGGTTTTTTAAAAACATCAGTAGCCAGTGTATTTACCGTTGCTATTTCCAGCGCTATAACAGGCTGCGCTCAAACACTAGCTGACAGACCATTATCAGCAATTGAGTTTAAGCATGGTGTTGCCAGTGGTGATCCGCTCAGTAATGCTTTAATAATTTGGACGCGAGCCACAACCTCTCAACCATCTTCCATTGCGACTGTTTCATGGGAGCTGGCAAGTGATCCTGATTTTAAAAATATATTACGCAGCGGTTACGAACAAACAGATAAAAGCCGCGACTTTACTATAAAAATAGACGTGCAAGATCTTGCACCAAATACCGAATACTTTTACCGTTTTATGGGTTTGCAAACACAAAGCCCTATAGGCCGAGCTAAAACACTGCCAATAAGTAATGTTGAACAAATAAAAATGGCTGTTGTGTCGTGCTCAAACTACCCTGCTGGGTACTTCAATGCCTACACTGATGCCGCCAAGCAAAAGGATTTAGATGTAGTACTGCATTTAGGAGATTACATTTACGAATACCCAATGGGTGGATACGCCACTGAAAATGCTGAAAAAATTGGCCGCCAATTAGCCGCCGATAACAGCGGTGAAATTATTACTTTAAGCGACTACCGCAAACGCTATGCAATTTATAGAACAGACAAAGGCCTACAAGCACTTCACGCAGCAGCGCCTTTTATTGCAATATGGGATGACCACGAAGTTGCTAATGATACATACAAAAATGGCGCGGAAAATCACAACACTAACGAAGGTGATTTTTTTAAACGTCGTGCAGCGGCTATTCAAGCTTATTACGAATGGCTGCCAATTAGACCGCCTATGGGCGAACAAAGCCCGCAAATATATCGCACGTTTGATTTTGGTAATTTAATAAGCTTACACATGCTAGATACTCGCGTAATAGCACGCGATAAACAACTCGCCTACAGCGATTACAAAAACTCCGAGACCAAGCAAATGGATATTGCGCGCTTTGTCAGTGATTTAAATAATCCAAAAAGGCAGTTACTAGGTAAAACACAACTAAACTGGCTCACGAGTGCAATAACTCAGTCAAATGCAAAGTGGCAAGTATTAGGGCAGCAAGTACTCATGAGCAAAATGTGGCTGCCTACTGAAATATTCTCGCAATCCGATCGCACTAAAATCCCGCTGGTATTAAAAGAGCTTGTTGCCATTAAAAAAGCCGTGTTAGCTAATAAAGCGGTAACACCCGCGCAACTCGCACGCGTAAATACTTTAATGCCTTATAATTTAGATGCGTGGGATGGTTACCCAAGCGAGCGCGAAGCATTATACAAAAGCGTTACCGCATTAAATAAAAAGTTAGTAGTGGTTGCAGGTGATACGCACAATGCGTGGCATGGCACATTAAAAAATGCAAAAGGCGAAAGTGTGGGAGTAGAATTTGCAACACCTGGTGTTACATCCCCGGGTATGGAGCATTATTTAGCGCTTAATACAGCACAAGCAAAGCAGATGGCTGACTCGCTTTCATTGTTAATAAACGACTTAAACTATTGTGACTTATCACACCGTGGCTATATGTTGCTTACAATCACTAAAGAGCAAATCACAACCGATTGGCGCTATGTAGATAACATAAGCTCTCCAAGCTACAACATTGCTGCTCAACACCAAAGTGTCTATAAAGGCTAACATTTTGTATAAAAAGAGAAGGTAAACACATTATTTACCTTCTCGTTTATTTTATTAAACGCGCTTAATTACAACTATAAAGAAGCGTCCACGAAGCATCACTTCCTGGAAGGCTGTTTGTATACCAATTTGCACTGTATGCATTGCCTTGATATTGTATTTTGTCGTCGGTGTTATTGTGTGTAAATGGACCGGCCGAATAATCCTTTTTCACCCAATTAGGGTATGTATTAATACCATTACAATCGGTTGAACTCACAACACTACATCCATTTGCATCAACATTTGTACCTGCGGGTGTATCTGGGCACTGATCAATATCATCATTCACTCCATCATTATCCGCATCACTTTGTGGTTCAACTACTTCAACAGCACAACCCACATCATTAACAGTTTCCCCTGCAGGTGTATTTGGACATTGATCAACACTATCGCTAATACCATCAGCATCGGCATCAGTTACCGCACAACCAATACTATCAACCACTGTATCTGCAGGAGTATTATCACACTGATCAAGGCTGTCACTTATACCATCGCCATCAGAGTCTAAAGCAACGGTACTGCCACCCCAACCTTGAATGATCTCTTTAACTTTAGTGCCTGAAGCGGTTAATGAATTCCAACTGCCGCCAGGGGTGAATAACGAAGCCCCTTCGTTTTTATCGTTTAAAGCCCAGTTAGCGTGGCTAATATTGTTTGTTTTAAAAAATGCCATCCATGCATCAGTTTCATTAGCATTAACACCACCATTGCCATCAGCATTAACTGTTCCCCACTCTGTAGCAAATAGTGCAATGCCGTTATCGAGTGCTGTTTGTGCTTTATTTCGATACGATTGACCATGCGTGCCAGCATAAAAATGCAGAGTGTAAGCAATATTGGCGCGATCTATCGGGTTTTGTGATGCCACATCAACATCTTGCGACCACGTAGGCGTACCAACCACAATTAAGTTATCAGGATCGATTGCTCTAATTTTATCAATAACTGTTTCTGCGTAAGGCTTAATATCGTTAGCCCATGAAATTTGTAACGGCTCGTTATAAATTTCATAAATAACATTGTCGTACTGCCCATATTTGGTAGCTACGTCTTCAAAAAAGCGAACTGCAGTCGCCTGATCTGTATGTGCTTCATGGCTATGAAAGTCAATAATAACGTACATATCCTCAGCAATAGCAGCATTTACAACAGTATCAAGACGGCTCATATTGCCATCCCAGTCATAATTTAAGCTACCACCAGCACTTGACCCATGGCCTATTGCCGCGCGAATCAATGTTGCATTAAATTCAGACTTAGCACGTGCTACTGTTTCTGCGGTATAAAATTTTTCAGCCCCCCACCCCGTGTTACTCCAGAATAAGCTGGTACCTGCAAAGCTCGTATTTTCACCACCAGCAAGAATTTGATTACCACTAACCGTTAATTTCTCAACAGCGGCATTAGCCATTGTTGAACAACCTAATAATAAAGCTAACGATAAGCTCGTCACTTTAAAGTTCCTTTTGTTGTGATTAATTAAACTGTTATCCATAATATTTCCTTAAATTGAAGTTATCAGTCGTCATTTCGCTGATGTAATAAAGTAAAACCGCAAAAGCAATACAAAGTAATTGCCAATTATATTTTACGTAAGTTAAAAGTACCAACTTATTATTAACATTAACTGAACAAAAAAATTCACGAAGCACTGCCGTGAATTAGGAAAAGGAGAATAAAAGGCATGTTTAACGAAGTTCGAAGATTTTGTCGGGGATATATTGTTTTTTACACTTTTTTTACATTAGGTAAAAATAAAATGTTTAAGTAGAGTAAATAGGTAGCCATCGATTAAGAAACACCACCTTGCATACATTTTAGTCAATTATATTGGGCAACACCTTACGTCCTAAACGATAGGCATCTGCAATACTCAATATCCAAATAACAACCATTAAAGGTACGTACTTATATTCAGCGAGCTGAGCGCAGGCGTTAGATGGTTGTTGCGCGGCTTTTAAAATAGCCGTAACCGACATGGGGATTTTTCCGTGTACAATTTCATTTGCAGTACACTGTGCAATCGCAAATATATCTTGAAGGGTTAAAATTAAAAGAACAGAAAAAACACCCGCAAAAATAGCGCCTATAAGGTGTTTTTTTAAAGAAAAATGCCCCGCTCCAGGATAAACAATGGCGGTAAGTAAAGCAGCTTTAAGATCTGGTTTCATATTTATCCAATATAGAAATTACACTTTTTAAAGTGGTCACATAAAAAAGCCACTTTGCAGTGGCTCAATTAAAATATCAAGTAGTTAAATGTATTATTGTCCACCAAACCCGAGAGTTAACTCAATACCAACAAAGCGAGGTGCCCCTGCAACAAATGTTGGGTTGCCAAATCCCCCTCCAGTATTACCTGCATCAACTAAATACTCTTTATCTAATAAGTTACTAGCAAATACACTAACAGCCCAGTCATCACCATTTGCGATACCTAAGCGCGCACTGACTAATCCAAGCGCTGGTTGGCTAATATCTAAGCCTGATATTGGCGCATTTGCTGGCTCAAAAAACACTTCAGAGCGGTAGCTATATATTAAAGAGCTCGTTAAATTAAGTGAGTTTGACAATTCTGTTGAATAAAACAGCCCCGTACTAAATGTCCACTCTGGTTGTAATCTAAATTTATTGCCAGCGAGGTTACCGTTATTACTGTCATCATCTATTTCAGCATCAAGGTAAGCCGTATTGGCAAATACCTCAAACTCATCATTAATTAACGCCCTTACTTCAACCTCTGCGCCAACATTAGTGGCAGAGCCCGCATCTGCAGAAAACGCAACGCCTTCATCATCCTGTAACGTAACCTGAAAGTTAGAGTAATCTTGATAAAATACAGCGACAGAGTAATCTAAACGCCCGTCAAGCGCTTTGCCTTTAATACCGGTTTCGTAGTTCCAAATAATTTCCGCTGGGACTTCTGATATAGAAGCTTCAACACTCCCTTGTTCATCGTTAGCCGAACTTACTTCAAGTACTTCCGAACGACGCCCTTTTGAAACAGTCGCATACATATTTGTAGTAGGGTTTATTATATAAAGCGCATTAAAACGTGGCAGCCAATCATCATAATCAGCATCGCCATAGAATGTTTCACCATTTGTATCAACCGTAAACAATGGCGCTTGTGTTAAAACACTATTGGGTGCTGCAGAGCTATAACCACTGCGCTTTTCTTCTTTTATATAACGAAGACCCGCTGTTAACTCTAGTGCCTCAGTTGCAGCATAAGTTACATCAGCAAACGCTGAGTACGCTTTGTTTTCACCATAGTTTGTAAACTCTAGTGAATATGGCAACTCGTTTACTACACCACCTGTTAATACTGGCGTTAAAATATTAACGCTACCATCATTATTAATACAAGGAACACCTGAGCCCAATACGCCTAAGCAATTTAAAAATATAGACTCCTCTGTACTAAATGGAATACGCTGGCTACCATCTTCTTCAAAGTAACTCACACCAAAAATACTAGTGAACTTATTCTGCGTATAAACAGCGCGTAATTCTTGGCTAAATTGATCGCCCTCAGCAGCTTCTGCAAATTCTAAAAACCATGCTTGCGTACCATCAGCATCAAACACTTCTAAAGAATCAAAATTACGCCCTGCAGTAATTGAGGTGATTGTTAAATCGTTACTTACATCCCAATTTACAGTCAAATTTAAATCGTTAACTGTGCGCTCCACACCTAAGTCTTTTTTTCCAAACACAGACTCTGCATACGGACTACCTGGCATTTCAACAAAGCTATATGGACTTGTATCACCACCGGTGGGTGCATAAAGCCCATTTTTAAAAGATGTACCCGAGTCATCATTTTTTTCATACGTATACACCAAATCAATCGTTACATCGTCACTAGGTGTAATACGTAAAGACGGACGATAAGAAAAACGCTCAATAGCATGCATATCATCTTGCTTAAACCCAGCCGGATTTTGGGAGTTACTATCTCCTGCAATATTTTTTATAAACCCATCACGTTCACGATAAGTAAAAGCAACACGGCCTTGCAATAAATCATTGCCACCCGTTACAAAGCCACTAGCACCTTTGGCTGAGTAATTACCAACGGATGCTTTTAATTGAGCCGAAAAATCTTTTTCTGGTTTGCGTGTTGCTACACTAATAGCACCTACAGAAGCTGCTGTTCCAAACAGTGTTGCTTGTGGTCCCTTAACAACTTCAATTCCTTCTACATCAAAAAGCTCAAAGTATGAGCCACGAGAGCGTGATACATCTGCTCCGTTATAATAAATAGACACACGAGGGGATGATTGAGACGACCCACTATCAGACGTAATACCACGAATTACAAAGCCCGGGTTGTTAGGGCTTTGCTCTTGAATAACAAGCCCTGGTGTTATTTCAGATAAAGTGTCTAGTTCACCTATACCTAAGCTTTCTAAAAAGTCGCCATCGTAGGCACTTATTGTTACAGGCACATCTTGTATTGATTGGGCACGCTTTTGAGCAACAACCACTATTTCATCAAGTTCTTTATTTATGGTTTGATCTGCAAAACTATTTGTTGATGTAACGCAAATCATCGCAACAGACAATTTAGTAAGTTTAAGAAAAGGCCGTGTTGTTAATTTATTTTTCATGTTTTTCACTGTTCGTCCGGTTAATTGTTTTTAGGAATTACCGGTAATCTAACGAACTATTACGACTTTTTTACGTCTTATTAATTACGCATTGGTTAAATTGATGTTTCAACTTTATGAAAAACAATAAATTATTGTATTCATATAAAAATTATAATATTGAAAAACTCAGCGTACACTTGTACACTAAAATTCATTCAAATAGTGGTAGGATCTGTTATGTCGTTAGAAGCGCCCTATTCTAAAAAAGAAGAACAACTAAACGTAATTAGCCATGCACTTGGTATTGTATTTGCCGCATTTGTTATGTGGGATTTATTTAGCCAAGCCACCAGCACTAAAGCGTATATTAGTACTGTAATTTATGGCAGCAGTCTATTTGTACTGTTTTTGTCGTCCACTTTGTACCACGCCAGTATTCAACCACGCTTAAGAGCTTTTTATAAAAAGTGCGATCACTGCGCCATATACTTATTAATTGCCGGCACCTACACTCCCTTTTTATTAATCTCATTAACTGGTGCTTGGTCATGGGCAACACTTACATTTATATGGACTGTGGCACTGGCGGGCGTTGCGTACAAAGTATTTGTAAAAAACGGTAATAAAAAAATATCACTCGCCACCTACTTACTCATGGGTTGGTTTGCACTGGCTATTGTATATCCGCTTTATTCAAGTGTTGATGTAAAAGCACTTTACTGGCTACTTGCCGGCGGTATTTTTTATAGTTTAGGCACTTTTTTTTACAGCGCTAAAAGCACCCAATTTAGCCACGCAATTTGGCACTTATTTGTTATTGCTGGGTGTGTTTGCCATTATATTTCAATTAGTAATTATGTTTATTAGGCAGGTAAAGCCTATTTGAATGGTCTGGTTTGAGCGATAACCAGTCGTTCAGGTGATTCGTCATTAACTTAGTCAGAATAAGAGGAAACTTTCCTCTTGTTTAAATGTTTACATAAGCCGCATAAAGCATAATATTTATTGCTGGCAATAGCTTACACTATTTGCTATTGATATAAGTTCATAAAATAAGGATATTTTCGCGCTTAAATAGGGTTATGTGGTTCAAATGAAATTAAAGCTATATAAATACTTAGGCTATGACGAGGGAGCTAAAGCTTTACTCGAAAATGGGACACTAAAATACAGCCATTTTAGTGAATTTAATGATCCTTTCGATTGTGTGGTTTCATATGATATTAATGACTCAATCGAATATTATAAATCGAGAAAAGATCTATTTAAAACTGTTGGAGATAAGCTTAAATTAAGCCCGTCAGAAAGAATTTCCAAAAGGAAGCAATTGTTAAAAAATTTTGAAAATTCAATTCGTAATGGTGAATTCCATAAAAGCCTAATGGATCCAATAGGTATTTGTTGTTTATCTTCAGTGCCTGATAGCATCTTAATGTGGTCACATTACTCTAATCACCATAAAGGAATTGTTGTTGAATTTGATACTTTCCAAGATAAATATGCTCAGTTGTATGAGGTAGAAAAAAATCTAATTGGCTATCCGATCGTTTACCAAGAAACTATGCCCAAAATTAGTGTTAGAAATGGGAAGGATGGTTTTGCTGCGGTTGAAAGTACAATATTAACTAAGTCGCCAAGCTGGGGATACGAAAAGGAAGTAAGAGTACTTTCAACTAACTCAGGTCCTGGAATTCACAAATTTGATCACTCTCTTATATCGAGGGTTATTGCTGGCGTAAAAATGTCTGATGAAGAATACACCGACTTAGTTGACAGAGTTAAGAAAATTAATTTAACTAAAAATTTGTCAATCAAAGTAGTTAAAGCAAAAATGAGTCCAGATAACTATAAACTGATTACCACATAATGTGGCGTTACCAATGTTTGGCACATTTGCCAAGTTCGACTGTGAACGAAAAGTGGACGCTGATAAAAGTTAAACTTGCTCCTGTTTTGATGCGAAAAAACTAGCTTAATTCTAGCTATTTTAATTATTTGTTTACAAGTGTAATTGTTGGTGAAATTATCAAAGTATATAATATATGTCGTTTTAGTGGGTTATAAACTACAAAAAATGGTGTTCAGTTAGATGGTATAGCTACGGAGGGATATGTGGCACGTTCAATATTAATTACAGGTAATGGCATTGGCCTTGCACTAGACCCTGATTACTTTTCTTTACAAAATGGACTTGAAAGTGTCTGGAGCAATACTGAACATCTGAGCAACGAACACAAAGATTTAATTCTAAGTGCGATAGAAGGAACTACTGATGAATTACCTCCGAGTTCAGAAGATCAATTAGATAAATTGCAAGTGGCAATTGTTGCTACTGAGTTTTTGAGCAATTTTGAAGTTAGCGGCACTTCATGGATTTCTGAACCCGCGAAAGAGTTACCTTCTACATTTAGAAAATATATCCATGAGGTTGCTCTACATTATCAACGCTCTGGACAAAATTTACCTAAAGCATTTGTTGAACCATTATCTGAATTTGTTAAAAATACAAAAACTCATGTTGTCACATTAAATTATGATAATTTGCTATACGATGCATTTATAGCTGAGAAAATCCTCAATGGTTATAACGGAGCATTAATTGATGGTTTTTGGAGTTCAGGTTTCGATGAGGGGCATTTAGATCGACATAATGTAAATAGGCATGGTTGGTATATGCATTTGCATGGTTCACCGTTATTTGTTGAAAATAGTAAAGTGATGTATGCCGGCAGAGACTTTTTAGATCCAGAAGATAAATGTCATATAGTTTTAACTCACGTCGAACATAAGCCATTGATTATCGGATCATCTCATATATTGAGCGCCTACTGGCGTAGGCTTGAAAAAGCATTTGAAGAATCATCGCAAATTATTTTGTTCGGTTACTCGGGTTACGATGACCACTTGAATAATAGAATAAAACTAAGAAAAGATGAAAAAGAGCTTCTAATTGTTGAGTGGGAAGGTGCTGGCTCCGAGCATGAGAGAAAAAGGTTTTGGGAGACTAAAACAGGATTTAATCGTTTCGAGTTAGTAAGGCTGGAAAACATTTTAGAGTTTACAGGTTGGTAGCTATATCAATTGCTAGAACGATCAAAAATAGCTGGCTTTTTCACTTTCCTCGCTAATTGTAGTCAGCTATTTTGTTGTCGTTTAGCAAGCGTTAGGTTTTAAGATGTAGCCGAGAAAGCTTTAAAGGTTTTTCTAAAGGTTAAGTATTAAAGGAAAATTATGAAAATATTAATTTCTATTATTTTTTTATTCGTGGTTGCTTCGGTGTATGGAAGTACTGAGTGGAGCGATGAGGAAAAAAACAAAGCTGGGTGGAAATATGCAAAACAGATAGAGTGTGCGGAGCTAGCATTTTATTCAAATGATTACAAAAAATCTGAAATTCATGAGAAAGAAGCAAATAAAATCTTAAATGGAATTATTGCTTCAGGAAAAATGATAAAAGATGAATTTTCTGGGTATAAATCGCGTGCAATTGGGGTCACAGAAGGTATAGAAAAGACCCTTCAGATTTATGATAAAAACTATCCATCTGAATATAAAAAAGTTTATTCATTTTTTAGGTGTCATTCGTAGAATATACCTATCGAGGTGTTTCACCGTCAGCTATTCAGCTATGTGGCACTCTCCAGCCACTCGACAACATAAAATATTGATAATAATTGATAAGATCTTTTACTGTGTCGGATGGCGTGGCTTCGCCACTTATCCGACCTACGTCAAAATGTAGGTTGGTTAAGCAGAAGGCGCCACCCAACAAAGTTTTAGATTCACGCCTCGAGGTCAGCAGCTGGCACTTACCTGCCCATAATAGTCATATCACTCCCAGCGGCACTCGCGCATATTCACTTTGTCGTTTTTAAACAGTACGCCTTCTGATAATAACTTTTCGCGTTGTTCTTGGTATTTTTCGCTACCTGCAGGAAACGATATTTTACCTTGGCTATTCACTACCCTGTGCCAAGGTATAACCGAGTCGTTTGGCATCATTTTTAATAAGCGCCCGACCAACCGTGAGTTTTGCGGATAACCAGCAAGAGCTGCAACTTGCCCGTAGCTTGCTACTTTTCCTGTTGGTATGCCTGCGATAACAGTATAAATGAGTGTTTCTTTATCAATATCAGCGTTCATTTAAATACGCCTCACTAAGTACTTTAAATTGCTCCCATATAGTGCGCGCTACAGGGCCATGGTGCACTGCATGTTGTCTAAAGGCTCTAATTTGTGCACTAAACTTATGCTCACGGTCAGTTATGTGTATTTCTTGAAGTAAGCCTGCTTTTATTTCAGGGTCGCAGTGCTCTAGGCTCATCATTGCCCAACCTGCGCCTGAGAGTAAAAACGATTTTAAGGTCGATACATCATCAATTTTCATCATGGCGGAGCCTTTTGAGTACGATAGTCTGTCACTGTCGATACTCAAATCACTTTCAAACATGGCTAAACACGGATACGTTTGTAGTTCGCTATAGGTTAGTTTTTGAGGGAGTGCGCCTTTAGCGCTAACAATGCCAATATCGAGCCTGCCTATGGGTACGCTTTCTAAATCGCCTGTCGCGTGAAATAAATCAAACCACGGGCCAATGCCTAATTCAGCTTGCCCACTGTTTACTTGCTCTAACGAAATAAAGCGCTTCCCGCTTGTTAAGCTAAATTCCGTGCTGGTAAACAACCTAAAAGTATTACTTATGATCTCGTTGTAACTTTGCATATGGCAAAGTTGTTCGTAACAAATTCTAAATTGGGGCTCATTCCCGAGTGCTAATTCTTTAGCAAGCTGTGCTAACTCGCCGTTCGCATGCAGGAGTTGCTGCGCCTCGCGGTGAAAAATACGCCCTTTTTCAGTAAGCTGTAATCGGTACTTACTTCTATCTAGTAACTCAAATCCTATTTTTTCTTCTAGTTTTTTAATAGCAAGTGTAAGCGCGGGCTGCGTTTTATGTAGCTTTAGTGCTGCCCCACTTAAGCTTGCGCTTTGCACTATGGCATCTAAAATTATTAATTGATTCAGCTTCATATACCGCTCTGCAACATTATAAGTAAAACTTATTGAGTTTCTAAAATTTAATGATTTTTATTTTATATGTTTGCAGCGTATGCTGCACTTAATTATTTTGCCATTATTGCAACGGAGAAGACATGAAACTCTTTCGTCTATGTTTATTAACAACGACCTTACTTAGCTTAATAGCCTGTTCTGAGCCAGAACAACAAGTTAAAGAAGAGCCCATTCGCCCTGTTAAATTATTCAACATAGGTCATGATTCTCAAATTAACATTCGCAGCTTTCCTGCTGAAGTTGTTGCAAACCAAGGGTCATACCTTGCTTTTAGAGTAAATGGCGAGCTTGTAAAATTTCCTGTCTTAGCAGGCGAACATGTAGAGAAAGGCCAACTATTGGCAAAGCTCGATCCTGAAGATTTTGAATTGCAATATGATGATAGAAAAGCTAGGTATGAACTTGCAAAATCTCAACTTAACCGGATAGAACAATTATTTGAAAAACGAATTACTAGCCAATCAGAGCTCGATAAAGCAACTGCTGATATGCAAGTTGCTGAATCAGCATTCAAAATAGCTGAAACAAACCTTGAGTACAGTGAATTACGTGCTCCTTTTAGTGGCATCGTCGCTAAAGTATTTGTTAAAAACTTTGAAAATATTCAAGCGAAGCAAAATATATTACGCTTAGAAACCCGCGATTTAATGGACGTTGAAATACAAGTTCCTGAAAAAATAGTTGCACGCTTTAATAAAGGCACTAGCTACCAACCTACTGTTAAATTTGACGGTTACGACGACAAAGAATACACCTTAACGATAAAAGAATGGGATACGCAAGCAGACCCTGCAACACTTACTTATAAAGTTGTTTTTTCTCTGCCTGTACCCGATGACTTTAATTTACTTGCTGGCATGACAGGCAGTGTACTAATTGATTTGAGTAAAGTAACTAACTCACAAGTTGCTTACACAATTTTACCTATCGAATCCGTTTTTTCTGATCCTCAAGAAACCATTAAAAACAATGCATATGTTTGGCTTTACGACGAGCAAACAGGTCAGGTTCATAAGCAAGCGGTAGAAATTGGTCAACTTCATCGCGACGGCATTGAAGTACTAAGCGGCATTAAAGAAGGTCAAATAGTTGTGGCTGCGGGTGTACACTCAATAAAAGAAGGAATGAAGGTACGCGCGTGGAATAAAGAGCGAGGCTTATAATAATGAGCTTTGCACAACTTTCTATAGAAAAAAAAGTAATCAGCTGGATGTTTACGTTGCTGCTATTAATTGGTGGTAGCGTATCGTATTTTGATTTAGGGCAATTAGAAGACCCTGAATTTACACTCAAAAAGGCCATGGTTATAACCATGTACCCAGGTGCTTCACCGCAACAAGTTGAAGAAGAAGTAACCTTCCCAATCGAAAATGCGATTCAACAATTACCTTATGTCGATTATGTAACGTCAATTTCGTCAAATGGAAAATCGCAAATTACAGTAGAAATGAAAAGCACTTACCGTAAAGAACAACTGCGACAAATATGGGATGAAATGCGTCGTAAAATTAATGATCTCTCCCCCTCATTACCTACCGGTGTCTACCCAAGTATAATTTTAGATGATTTTGCCGACGTATACGGTGTGATGTATTCGGTAACAGGCGATGGCTATTCGTATGATGAACTTAAAGATTACGTAGACTATTTAAAGCGCGAGCTGGTACTTGTTAAGGGGGTTAGTAAAGTTACCGTTGCTGGAGAGCAGCAAGCACAGGTTATGGTAGAGATATCGACTCGTAAATTAGCGCAATTAGGCATAGCTCCTAGTCATATATTTCAACTTTTACAATCGCAAAACACGGTATCAAACGCGGGTAAAATTCGCGTAGGCGATGAATCAATCCGTTTTCATCCAACGGGTGAGTTTAAAAATGTAAAAGAGCTTGAAACGCTACTGATTTCAAAAACAGGCGCAAGTGAGCTAATTTACTTAGGTGATGTAGCCAAGGTACACAGAGAATATGCCGAAGTACCAAGTAATATTATTCGCTACAATAATGAACAAGCATTATTAATAGGTGTGTCATTTACCTCTGGTGTTAACGTGGTTGATATAGGCAAGCATATAGATGAACACTTGGCATCGCTTGAGTATCAACGACCACATGGCATTGATATTAGTTCGGTATACAATCAACCTAAAGAAGTTGAAAAGTCAGTTGATGGATTTATTATCAGCTTGGTTGAAGCTATTGCGATTGTAATTGTGGTTTTGCTTTTGTTTATGGGGCTAAAAAGCGGCATTTTAATTGGTGGTATTTTACTACTGACCGTACTAGGTACATTTATATTTATGAAGTTGTTCGCTATCGATTTACAGCGCATATCGCTTGGGGCACTTATTATTGCACTAGGGATGCTGGTTGATAACGCAATAGTAGTAACCGAAGGCATACTAATAAACCTTAAACGTGGCCAAACAAAACTCAAAGCAGCAGTTAATATTGTTGAACAAACAAAGTGGCCTTTACTAGGTGCAACAGTCATTGCGGTAACCGCATTTGCACCAATAGGTTTAAGCTCTGATGCCAGTGGTGAATTTGCCGGTAGCTTATTTTGGGTGCTGTTTATTTCGCTTTTATTAAGTTGGATAACAGCTATTACATTAACGCCATTTTTTGCCAATTTGATGTTTAAAGAAACTCAATTCAAAGGCGAAAATGACCAAGAAGATGAAGACCCATACAAAGGCTTTATTTTTAATGGCTATAAGGCTGTATTAGATTTTTCTCTACACTTTAGAAAAACCACGCTTATATTAATGGTTGTTTTACTGTGTACTGCGGTTGTTGGTTTTGGCTCTGTAAAACAGTCATTCTTTCCTGCCTCAAATACACCTATGTTTTATGTAGATTACTGGCAAGCACAAGGTTCTGATGTTCGCTCAACCCTTGAGGGAGTTAAACAGCTTGAGGCGTTTTTACAAAAAGAAGAACTCGTTGAAGAAGTAACAAGTACCACAGGGCAAGGCGCACCGCGCTTTATGCTTACCTACGCGCCAGAAAAGTCATACCCAGCTTATGGGCAATTGATTGTTCGTGTTGCCGACAGGGAAGCTGTTGCCACTATAATGCAAAAAGTCCGTGATTATTCAAATCAGTATGCGCTTTCTGCACAACTTAAAATTAAACCAATGGAAATTGGTCCTTCTACTGATGCAAAAATAGAAGCCCGTTTTTCGGGCCCTGATCCTGTTATTTTAAGGCAACTGGCCGCTAAAGCCGAAGAACTGATTGGTAACGATGATGGCGCATACAATATTCGTAATGACTGGCGCGCACGTACCAAAATGATTCGCCCACAGTTTAACGAACAAAAAGCACGCCGCTTAGGCATTAGCAAATCAGACTTGGATGATATATTACTCACCAGTTTGTCAGGTAAGCAAGTAGGTGTATATCGTGATGGTACGCAGTTGCTGCCTATTATTGCACGATCCCCGGCTAACGAGCGCTTAAACGTAGAAAGCGTTCAGGACCTTCAAATATACAGCCCAGTACTTGGTGTATTTGTACCAGTAACCCAAGTAGTAGACGAGTTTATTGTACAATGGGAAGACAGCCTAATAATGCGCCGCGACCGTAAACGTACTATTACTGTGATGGCCGATCATAATGTACTCGGCGATGAAACCCCAGCTAAACTATTTGCGCGTATTCGCGGCCCAATAGAGAATATGGAACTGCCACGTGGTTACCAACTGGAATGGGGCGGCGAGTTTGAGTCATCAAGCAAGGCTCAAAAAGCAATATTTGGCTCTTTACCATTAGGTTACTTAGCTATGTTTGCAGTAACTGTATTATTATTCAACTCAGTTAAGCAACCTTTGGTAATTTGGGCAACCGTGCCTCTTGCTATTATTGGCGTAAGTGCAGGGTTATTGATTATGAATACACCATTTAGCTTTATGGGTTTGCTTGGTTTGTTAAGCTTAAGCGGTATGTTGATCAAAAATGGGATTGTGTTGGTCGATCAAATAAATCTCGAATTAAGGAAAGGTAAATCGCCTTATGAAGCCGTATTTGACTCTGGTGTGAGTCGTGTACGCCCAGTTGCTATGGCCGCTATAACCACTATTTTAGGTATGATCCCGCTGCTATTTGACGTGTTTTTTCAGTCAATGGCGGTAACCATAATGTTCGGTTTAGGCTTTGCCACCATACTAACCCTCATTGTAGTGCCAGTACTTTACACGGTTATATTTAGAATTGATTACGAACCGCGTAAGTAGTTAAACATCTAATCGGTTAACATAAAAAATGCCACTGGCTCAAGGTCAGTGGCATTTTTATTTAATACCGATGAAAAAAGAAAGGCCACATATTGAGTGGTTAATAAATTAGCCGCAACACTTCTTATATTTTTTTCCGCTACCACATACACAGGGTGCGTTACGCTCTGGTACTTTATCAAATACTTGTGGTATTGACTTGCTAAGCGCAAAGTCTAGTTCGCGAATATCTTCTGGTACATCTGCTTTAACTTCAATCGAAGCAAACAGCGAATGCTCTGCTAATATTGCTTGTACTTCAGATTGTCGTTCAGCCGAGTTTACAATTAATGTTAGCGGATGTAACTCTGTCCCTGGCTTGGCAGTACGTTTTGGTGCAAATCCATTACTGTTATTTTTACCCATTATGTCGGGCTTACCCATAAAGAAAAACTTTGACATGCTACTTCTATAACCTTTCTACATTATTAAGACGGCGCATCTTAACAGCTTACCCTTCATATAACTAAGTGTACTTGTAAATAGCTTAACAACACGTCTATATAGCAATTTTAACTTAAAAATTTAAATGGCCTGCAAAATAGGCTAACTATTATTATATACATTTACTATAAACTGATTAAATAAATGCGGTTATTATCAATATTTAAATACTCTGTACACTTAGCTTCGTTATCTAAGCACTTACCAATTAAGCGATAGGTATGCTAACTAGGGCGATAGAAATTGCCTTTAACTTTTTAGCCTCACTTATACAGAGGCAATTTATTTAAGTAGAGAAAGTCATGTTTAAAAATTTTGGATGGATAGTAGAAGCTAAACTTAATGCTGGTGAACTTGAAAACTTTAAAGCGGTGATGAATTCACAAGTAGAACGTGCAAAAACAGAGCCTGGTACACTAAATTACCAATATTACATGTCTGACGATGGCGATATTATGGTTTATGAGCGCTTTAGAGATTTAGAAGCATCGCATATACACATTCAAAACTGGGATGATCATGCAGAGCGCTGGATTGCTGCAGCAACACCAACACGTATGGTTCATTTGGGTGATTTACCTAAAGAACTAACCGATAAACATGCTGCATTGTCACCACTTCTATTAAAGCCTCTAGGTGGTTTTGCAAAGTAAATATGGATAAATACTAAATTCGTAATATAGTTAAATGCCACTGACTAAACTCAGTGGCATTTTAGTATCTAACTAAATATCATGGAAAAGCCTTGGAAAATTTAAAACCGCGATACTAATAGCGGGCAGCGTTTTTATACTTTTTGGTTATTTACGCTTTATAACTGACGAGAATGGTAACGTGAACTTAAACAACTACCGATTTACAGGTGGTTTAGTACTGGTGATTTCAGGCATGGTTGATGGCACACGCGACCTTGTTAAGCGCCTGCGCTCTAAAAACTCGTTATCGGCGATTGCTGTTTATTTAGGTATACTCTTATTTTATATTGGCTTTAGCATTTTATAAGTGAATACCCTTTGACCTTTAAGCAACTCTTCAACAGCGCCCTATTACTTTTAGTAACAGCACCTCCGCTGGTTCTACTTGCATAGGATGAACAAGCCGATCCCGCATTTATTCCCAACGGTATATATAACACCTTAACATTTACGTTATTTCCAATAACGGCGATAGTGTTGTCGATTGTTTTATTAAGGCACCTATATAAAAAATATAATAATAATGTTGAATTTAAACATACAGTTAAAAATTATATTGCTGAGCATGGGAAGTTCCGAAGCGCATTTATACCAATGTTTTTGCCTATTTTAATTTACTTATGGTTATGGACGTCAGTTTGTATTTCTGTGAAATTATGGGCCAATAAACACAGCCATAATATATGGCAGCAAGAGCATCAATTACTTGAGGTAGGTAGTTGCCCAACTGATTATGAGTACAGTTGTGCAACGCTAACTGTGCTTAGTTTACAGAACTACAGAAAATACACTTTTAGATGGTATTTAGATAAGAATAGATTGGTGACTTTGCAAAATAACAATATAAATTTAGTGGGCGTTACAAGCCCACTTGGCAATATAGTACAAGAAATACAGTGGTAGTAGAATACCACTTAGCTGCAGATTATTTTTTTAAGCTAAGGGTACGCCCCGAGCTAGGTTTTGACTGTGACGACTTATTCTCTTTAATACTTTTTGGCTTACCAACATACGTGGTAGAACGCTTTTGATAAGGTGCTTTACTGCGCTCATTTTTGCGCTCGCCATTAGCATTACTGCGCTCAGAGTTGCGATTTGAACTTCGCTCAGTACTACGCTCGCCACTTTGTTCGCCTTTATTAAAACGGCGAGGGTTTTCACCCTGAAAATCACGTTTTTTGGGAGCCGACGGCGTATTATTTTCTGATTGTTTGTTAGCATCAAGCGAATGCTCTTGGGTTTTACCTGAGTCAGAAATCGAGTCGTTTATTTGCGCCATTTCAGTATCAGACAAATGACGCCACTGCCCTACCTTTAAACCTTTTAGTGTTACGTTCATTATACGAGTGCGCTTTAACGTAACCACTTCGTAACCTAAATATTCACACATGCGGCGTATTTGGCGGTTTAAACCTTGGGTAAGTACTATTTTAAATTCTTTAGGGCCACTTTGCGTGACTTTACATTCTTTAGTGACGGTATCTAAAATAGGCACGCCATTGGCCATTTTTGCAACAAACTGACGATTAAGCGGTTTATCCACCGTAACAACGTATTCTTTTTCGTGATTATTGCCCGCACGCAAAATTTTATTAACGATGTCACCTTCGTTAGTTAAAAATATAAGCCCTTCAGACGGTCTATCTAAGCGCCCTATTGGAAATATACGCGTAGGATAATTTACCGCGCGAATAATATTACTTTGAATTTTACTTTCGGTAGTACACGTAATACCAACGGGTTTGTTGTAAGCGATATAAACGCGCTTTGGTGTGGCTTTAAGTGGCTTGCCATCAATTAATACAACATCGGTAGCGGCTACTTTTACGCCCATTTCTGGAGAGTAGCCATTAACGCTGACACGACCCTGCTCAATATATTTATCGGCTTCGCGGCGTGAACAAAATCCTGTTTCACTAATAAATTTATTTAAACGTTTTAATTCGGTCATGGCACTTATAGCGTAGTAATTTTTAAGGCGAGTAGTGTAAACCACCCACACTATTTTTTCGCCCCTAATTTAGAATTTATAGGTGTTTAAGCATTAATTTTTGCTTTCGTTAATTTACGCCATACAAATTCAAGTG
The DNA here is from genome assembly GCF_000690035.1 of Pseudoalteromonas sp. S3431. NCBI lineage: Bacteria > Pseudomonadati > Pseudomonadota > Gammaproteobacteria > Alteromonadales > Pseudoalteromonadaceae > Pseudoalteromonas > Pseudoalteromonas sp. S3431. The sequence continues at coordinate 33,334 of NZ_JJNY01000031.1, read as the reverse complement.
GGCCTTGGTTAAAATAGCGGCTGTATATAAAGGTAAATATGAGCTGCAGTACAACTAATGCCGTTGCCAGCACCCAGTAATCAATACGATCAAAACCGAGTACCCAGTGTGTAAACAGCACTTTATATAACAATAGTTGCATGAGTGTTTGGCTAATATACAAGGTAAATGCTAAGCGCCCTGTTTGCTGAATAAGCTTGCCAACGTGTGCGCTGTTATTGCAAAATTTAACAATAAAATGAATATACAGCGTCGCCATTCCAAGTGCCGCAAACATATTTATTAACTCTTGTATGGCATACATAAAGCCACTACTGTATTGCGAGGTATAGAGCCTAAACGCACTCAAAGTAGCGGTTGCAATAACGATTATTGCTAGCTGTTTTGTGCTTAAGCCTTCGCTAAATACTCCCTGTTTATACAAGTAAATACCAATGAGCATAATCCCTGCACACATCCACAAGGTCATTATGGGCACTATAAATACCATTAATGCATTCATACCGAAATTAGAAATAAAATAATCAAAATAATGTGGGCTATATAAAGAAATAAAATCTTGAGAGTCGCGATAAATAATATCCACAGGTGCACTATACATAACCAGCCCAGTGGTGATGCCACACAGTAAAATAAATGCAAGACCTCGCCTCAAAAGTAACGCATTATCGCTTTGTAGGTATTTCAGAGTAAACCAACCTGAAATGCCATAAACAAATAAAATATCACCAGCCCAAAGTAAAAACCCATGCGCTAAACCAAACAGTATTAACCAGTAAAGCCTACTTTTTAACTGCACATCAGACTTATAACGTTGCCATTGAATATAAAGCCCAGCCCCAAACAGCAAACTAAACAGCGTTCTAAAACGACCGTCTACAAATAAGGTACTAAAAATATAAATAATAGAGTCACTAACAGGGGCATTACTGTGCGCAATGTAGCCTAATTCAAAAACACCAAAAGCATAGCTATTCATGTAAACTAAGCCCAGTACAGCTATGCCACGAATGAAGTCCATATTGTAATTGCGCATTAAAGCTAGTGTCCGTTAAATATTGTTCTTATAGCTGTCGGCCCAATTGACCGACTGCTGGTAGAGTGCAGGCAGTATAGCATTGTCTATATTCAACAAAAGCCCAGCTTGCTCTAACGCCCACCAGCTTCCAGTTTCGTATGCTCTAACAACATTTAAAATATAGTAAAGGTTATTTTTATCATTTAATAATGCAGCTTTTATCTCATCTGGAAAAGGCAGCTTTTCAACGAGTAAGCTCATCGGTTGATCAAGTATTGCATCAAGCAATGAAAATAAACCGGTTAAAAAAGCCTCTCCAGTTTGGCTCTTTGCTACATTTTTTGCTAAAAGCTCACAAAAACGAGCACGAACAACGCAAACCTGCATTAGCTCAGCAGGCTTTTTTCCTGCTGTATGAGCGGTAACAATAAGGCTCACAAACTTTTTAAGACGATCATGCCCTAAATAGACAAGTGCTTGCTTTAATGACGATATTTGACTTTGTATAGGAAAAACACCACTGTTTATTAAACGCAGTAGTTTATATGCAAGGGCGGCATCTAGCTCAAACAACCCAGATATAACTTTTATATCTGGGTTTGGCTTCATTATTTCAGCATAAATAGCGACAACTAACCCATAATTATAATCGATATCGTTTTGCTTGATCATAGTGGGTTTTGCAAAAAAATAACCTTGGAAATAATCAAACCCCATATCAAAGGCTAATTTATAGTCGTCTTGAGTTTCTATTTTTTCGGCTAATATTTTTATTTGTTTATGTGCTTGCAGCTTTTTAACGATGGGTTGTATTTCGTTAAGCGGTGTCATTCTTATATCAAATTTTATTAATTTGACGAGCTTTAAAAAACGATCCCACTGTGGTTTATACACAAAATCATCGAGTGCGAGTTTATAATTACTATGAAATAAACCTCGGCATAGTTCGTAGTTATCATCGTTTGGCTCAATGGTTTCAAGTAGTTCGATTACAACATCTTGGCAAGGCAAAAAAGCGCATAAGTCGAGCTTCAATGATTCAGGACCAATATTAATGAGTGCTTTTTTACCTGATGTAATATGGCGAGTACCTAAGTTAAGTTGATTCTCCATAATAAGACGAGCGGTCGCTTGGCCTTCTGCAATATCAGGAAAATAATTTTTAGGGCTATCACGAAAAAGTAGCTCGTAAGCTACTACATTTTGACGACGATTAAATATTGCTTGCCTTGCAACAAATACAGACACATTACCTACTTCTTGTTTTTTATATCAGACCAAGTCATTAAACATTAAAGCGATACAATTGTCACTGAACTTTGCAAAGCACGTAATAATTTACCTATATAAGATTGTTATATAAGCAGTTGCGATTTGCGTCCATGAAAAACGGGCTTGCTCAGCACCCTTTTTTACTTTATGCCACTTTTGAGGTTCTTGCTTTTTAATTGAGAGTGTTTCGTCTAAACAGGTGATTAAATTACTAGTTTGCATGGCTAATGTGTCGCCACTAAAACTAAAACCATTTTCATTATGCTGAACGGTGTCTTTTAATCCGCCAACACTATGCACCAAGCAAGGCTGTCCCGCTCGCATTGCCAGCATTTGACTTATACCACATGGCTCAAACGAACTTGGCATTAAGAACAAATCACCTAGTTGATACATTAAATCACCAACACCTTGACCATAACCTTGCAAAAATAAAAGGTTAGAATTGCGTGCCATCGCTTTAGTAAAAAGACTTTCAAGCTCTTTGTCACCCGAACCTAAAACAATGAATCGACCACCGTATTTATTAACTAGTTGGCAAACGTTATCAATCGCTAAAGTACCGTTCACCTGCTGGCACAACAACAAGACTTTTTGCTCTGTAAGTCGGCCTACACTTGTTACTAATGGGCCATTATTTGCTGCTGCTTTGAATTGCTGTAGTCGCTGGTGCGCAATATAATAACCACTTTGAAGCTGCTTATGGTTACTCATCCAGCTAAATAAAGTGTTCTCTATTTTTTTATATAAAGTATTTAGGTCTGCATTTTCATTTGTTAACTTAGGATACTCACAGCCATTTAAAATACCAACCAGTTTGCCTTGTTCTGCCGCATTTTGCAGATCTTGCTCAAGCCCTTCGCCGCCAAAAAAACCATGTTCATAATTACTTGGTTTAAGTACTTCTTGGCTATAGGTTGGTGATACAACATGTACTTTATCGCATAGGTTAATGGCACTGCGCATTGGGTTAAAACAATGCGGATAACGTGGATCACATAAATGTTGACCGTTATAACTAAGCGAAGGAAACCATGCTTCTAGACTCGAGTCATCGTGCTTAAAAGGCCTTATTCCCTGCAGCGCTATGTTATGTACAGTGTAGGCTATATGTATGTTATTTAGTGCGCTATAACGTGGCTCAAATTTAATTAAAACGGCAACACACGCGCTGTGCCAATCATGCAAATGTAATGCATTAGGGCGTGTAAGTACCCCTTGTAATAATGCCTCACAAACTGCGGCATTAAATAAAGCAAACTTGGTTGCATCCGTGGCAAATGGCCTACCGGGTGCATCGTTGCAGTAAACAGTGCCTGATTCACTAAACAATGGGTGGCTAATAACAATTTGGCTGACATTACTTTGCGTTTGTCGTACTTTAAAAAGTGTTAAAACATGTGGCTGTGCATTAAAAGCAACCGTTACTTCACCGAGATAAATACGCTCAATAAACGCAAAGCCGTAATCAGGAATAACAACATCTACAGTTACACCTTGCTCTGCCAACGCCTTTGGTGCATCACGCACTACATCAGCTACTCCACCTACTTTAGCGCCTGGTAACGCGTCGTTCTCTGCTGCAACCATTAATACATGCATTAATTTACTACTTCCTTTAACCTAATGAGCCTGCTCAATAAAGAGCAAGCCTTGTTGTCATGCTTAAAATTAGTTAGCTAGTTTATTTAAGCTAACTTTTTATTTTCATTTGCTTGGCGCGCAAGCTTTTTTGCAAGCTCAGTGAGCATATCACGGGTCACGAGTACGATGCCTTTTTTAGACACCCTAAAGCCATTGTCTTCATCTGTCTTACGATCAAAACCAATTTCTAGTCCTGCTGGTATCTCACAGCTTCTATCTATTATCGCCCGCTTAATTTTGCAGCCTCTATTTATAATTGCACCAGGCAATATAACTGACTGCTCTATCTCGCAAAATGAACGAATATGTACATTTGAAAACAATAAAGACTTTCTAACAGCAGAGCCCGAAATAATACAACCACCAGAAACTGTTGAGTCTAAGGCCATTCCGCGCCTATCATCGTCATCAAAAATAAACTTAGCGGGCGGTAGTTGTTCCTGATAGGTCCAAATTGGCCACGTCGGATCGTATAAATCAAGTTGCGGCTCAGGCATTACCAGTTCCATATTAGCTTCCCAGAATGAATCTAGCGTACCTACATCACGCCAATAAGGTTGCCCTTCTTGGTTTGGATCTCTAAATGGGAAGGCAAATACGTTATGCTCTTCTATTATCGCTGGAATAATATCGTGGCCAAAATCGCGACCAGAGCCTTCATTTTCAGCATCTTTTTTGAGCTGTTCGAACAAAAATTCGGTGTTAAATACGTAATTGCCCATTGAAGCTAAACACGTACCTGGCTTACCAGGTACTGAACTTGGCATTGCAGGCTTTTCGTCAAAACGGCAAACACGATTTTCCTCATTAACGGTCATTACACCAAAGGTATCGGCGGCTTCTTCTACGGGTACTTCGATGCAACAAACAGTCATGTCGGCGCCATTTTCTACGTGCTTAGCTAAAAGAGCACCGTAATCCATACGGTACACATGATCGCCCGATAAAATCATCACATATTTTGGTAATTCATGACGAATAATATCTATATTTTGAAAAACAGCATCGGCGGTTCCACAATACCAATCATCGCCTTGACGCTGCGATGCGGGTAGAATTTCAACCGACTCTCCCAATTCCTTTTTAAAATGCCCCCAAGCACGGTTAACGTGCCTAATAAGTGAATGAGACTTATATTGTGTAGCAATACCAACGCGCCTAACGCCTGAGTTAATACAGTTAGATAACGGAAAGTCGATTATTCGATGTTTACCACCAAAGTAAACCGCAGGCTTTGCTCGCCAGTCAGTCAGTTCATGCAGGCGTGAACCGCGACCTCCAGCCAGTATTAGTGCGTAAGTTTCTCTGGTTAGGCTGCTTATATAACGATTTTCGTAGTTGGGCATAATACTCTCTCCATTTAGTTTTTGCTGTTAGTGGTATGACTTTTAGTTGTCGTTAAGTCTGTTGCACTAATGTTGAGGGGTTCTAAATGCCAAATGTCGTCACTGTATTGGCTTATGGTTCTATCACTTGAAAACATGCCACTGGCTGCTGTATTTAAAATACTCATTTGTGTCCAGTAGGCTTGATCAGTGTAGGTCTTATCTACTTGTTTTTGAGCATCAACATAGCTTTCAAAATCATGCGCGACCAACCAAGGATCGTTCGGGCTCTTAATCGCATTGATCACGTCATCAAATAAGCATGGTTCGAATAAATTAAAATGGCCACTTTCTAAAAGCTGCATTACGTTTGCCAAGTCACTATTTTGTGAAATTAAATGCTCTGGATTATAACGTGATTTAATATCATCAATTTGATGTGCTTGAGCACCAAACAAAAAGAAATTATCAGCACCCACGGCATCTCTAATTTCAATATTTGCGCCATCAAGTGTACCTATCGTCAATGCACCATTCATCATGAACTTCATGTTACCTGTACCTGATGCTTCTTTACCTGCGGTAGACACTTGCTCTGACAAATCGGTTGCAGGGCAAATAACTTCCATTGCTGTTACGTTATAATTTGGTAAAAATGCTACGCGTAAATACGGTGCTGCTAATGGATCTTTATTAATAACCTCAGCCACATTGTTGATTAGCTTAATAATTTTTTTAGCCATGTAATAGCCTGGCGCTGCTTTACCACCGAGTAATACACAACGCGGAACAAGCCCTTGCGTATCACCGCGACGAATACGGTCATATAGATGAATTACATGCAACACATTAAGTAGTTGGCGTTTGTATTCATGAATTCGCTTAACTTGTACGTCAAACATCATCGATACATCGAACTCAACACCGCAACGCGCTTTGACTAAATCAACAAGGCGTTGTTTGTTTTCGCGTTTAGCTGATTGCCACTGAATATGAAAGGTTTGGTCATCAAAAAATCGACGTAGTTGACTAATTTGACTAAAATCGCCTACCCAATCGTTACCAATTTTTTCGCTAATTAATTTGCTTAGAATAGGGTTGCAGTGAGCAAGCCAACGACGTGGTGTTACGCCATTTGTTTTGTTATTAAACTTATCTGGCCACAGTGCATAAAACTCTTTAAACAAGCCTGCTTTTAGTAACTCAGTATGCAGTGCCGCGACTCCATTTACGGAGTAACTACCGACTATTGCTAAATAAGCCATACGAATTTGCGGCTCATCACCTTCTTCAATAAGCGATAGCGCTCGCTGTTTGTTAACATCCCCTGGCCACTGCTGTGCAACTTGGGCTAAAAAACGTGCATTTATCTCGTAAACTATTTCTAAAATACGCGGTAATAACCTTGCAAACAAAGATACTGACCACTTTTCAAGTGCCTCAGGAAGTAAGGTATGATTTGTATAGGCCATTGTTTTAGTAGTAATTTTCCAAGCATCTTCCCAATCAAGTTCGTAGTCATCCATTAAAATACGCATCAGCTCTGCAACAGCAATACTTGGGTGCGTGTCGTTTAATTGAAACACATGAAAATCAGAAAAATCAGAAAAACTCTCACCGTGTTGTGCAACCCATTGATCAACAATGTCTTGAATACTCGCAGACGATAAAAAATACTGTTGGCGTAACCTAAGTTCTTTACCATTTTCGCTACTGTCGTTTGGGTAAAGCACCATAGTAATTTGTTCAGCTAGATTTTTTTGTGCTACAGCTTCTGAGTAACTACCAGCATTAAACTCAGTTAGATTAAATTCATCTGTCGCTTCTGACTTCCACAGACGAAGTGTATTAACAATATTATTTTTATAGCCAGGAATTGGTACATCATAAGGCACAGCTAATACATCGTGCGAACTCATCCATTGACGATGCTCTCGGCCATATTTATCTGTATAGCTTTGCACATAGCCACTAAACTTAACGCGCTTTGCATGCTCTGGAGCACTCAGTTCCCATGGATGTCCTTCACGAAGCCAGTTGTCGGGTTGTTCTATTTGATTTCCGTCATTTATAGACTGATTAAACATACCGTATTCGTAACGAAGGCCATACCCAATGACAGGCAGGGCCAAACTTGCACAGCTATCTAAAAAACAGGCCGCTAAACGCCCTAAACCACCATTACCTAGCCCTGCATCATGTTCGGCATCTTCAAGCGTTTCGATTGTTGTACAATATTCTTGTAATGCAGAAGCAACTTGATCATCTAAATCTAAATTTAAAATAGCGTTACCCAGTGCTCGTCCCATTAAAAACTCAAGAGAAAGATAAGCCGTTTTACGGCGCTTTTGCTGTCTAATTTGTTGATTGGTTTCTCTGCAACGAGCAACAAGTCGATCGCGAATAGTGAGCGCTAATGCATGATATAAATATAACTGTGATTCACCGACCTTATCTCGGCCGAGGGTGTAATAAAAGTGACGTGTTAAATCATCTTTTAACGTACTTTCATCAATAACAGGGCCTTCTTGCCAACCCTTTACTACACACACTTGTTCATCTTGCTTAGCCATGACCTACTTCCTCTAAATTTGAACTGAAAACCCAGCTACTTTGTGCAGAAATTTCAACCATCGCATCGTTGTTACTACTTACAGATGCATTATTTACACTTGATAAAACCATTTGCCAAGGCGCACTTATTGGAGATTGCGGCAATTGGCAGGACATTACTTTTTTACTCGCATTAAAAATTATTAAAAGTGCATGTTTATTTTGCTTATCGAGCAAGCTGTACATTAAAAACTGACGCGTATTTTCATGCCAATGCGCGTCAGTCATAGTTACACCTTCTTCGGTAAACCACCTAACTGTAAAGCGCTCATCAATATCATCTAAAAACACACTGTGTTTAAACGCACTGTGGGCACGTCTGATTTTTAGTGCATCGTCTATAAAACGAGTCAATGTATGATTTAATTGTGAGTCTTTCCATGCAAGCCAACTGGTACGATTATTTTGGCAATAAGCATTATTATTTCCCCCTTGCGAATGCGCTATTTCACTCCCAGATGAGAGCATAGGAACTCCTTTGGACAAAATAAGTGTAAGCAAAAAGTTTTTTTGCTGTTGCAAGCGGAGCGCTGTTATTTTGGGATCATTTGTAAATCCCTCTACACCACAATTAAAAGAATGATTAGCACTGTGACCATCTCGATTTTGCTCACCATTTGCCTCATTGTGTTTTTCTTCGTAACTAACTAAGTCAGCAAGCGTAAAGCCGTCGTGACTCGTTATAAAATTTATACTATTGAGAGGACCGCGCTCACTGTGCTCGAAAATATCAAATGAGCCATGTAAACGTTTGGCAACGGTGGCAATAATGCCTTCTTCACTTTTCCAAAAACGCTTTATTACATCACGATATTGGTCGTTCCATTCACGCCAAGGTGCCGGAAAAGCACCTAACTGATAGCCACCAGGGCCTATATCCCACGGTTCACTAATAAGCTTTACTTTGTTTAAAATAGGATCTTGGGCAACCGCTTGTAAGAAAGTATGAGAAGCGCTAAACCCAGATTGAGAACGCCCTAAAATAGTCGCCAAATCAAACCTGAAGCCATCAACTCCCATTACTTCAACCCAATAACGAAGACTATCGAGTACAAGTTGTAATACACGAGGGTGGTCAATATTAATCGTGTTACCGCATCCAGTATCGTTTATATATAAATCTGGTCGATCGCTTACAGTGCGGTAATAAGCTAAGTTATCAAAGCCTCTAAGTGACAATATTGGGCCATCATTACCGGCCTCTGCGGTATGGTTGTAAACAACGTCGATAATAACTTCAATGTCGGCCGCATGAAGCTCTCGCACCATTTGCTTAAACTCATTTATATCGTCTTTAACCAAGTAGTCATTATGAGGTGTAAAAAAGTTAAGCGTGTTGTAACCCCAATAGTTTTGCAGCCCTTTACCCGTTAAAAATTGTTCACTAATAAATGAATGAACAGGTAAAAGTTCCACAGCTGTAATACCAAAGCTCTGTAAGTGTTCAATAAAACTGGGATGACTTAGTCCTAAAAATTTCCCTTGTAGGTACTTAGGAATTTCGGGATGACGGCACGTTGCTCCTTTCACATGGCATTCGTATATAACCGTATTTGACCATCTATGGTTTGGCTTTTTATGCGCGTACAACACAGGTGCCGCTACTTTTGACTTAGGTATATCAATCGCATTATTTACGGTGCTTTTAGTGCCGATTGGCATTTGCCCATAATGACGCTCACTCCAAGTAAACTCACCAAATAAGTCTTTTGCGTAAGGGTCTATTAATAGTTTGTTTTCGTTAAATAATTGACCGTGCTTAGGGTTATATTCACCCTCTACTCTAAAGCCATACAAAGCACCTGTATTTAAAGGAAATATATGAATACTCCAAATGCCGCCTTCGTTAATGCTCATTGCCACCTTTAATATTTCTGAATGGCCACTTTTGTCAAATAAACATAAATAAGCTTGAGTTGCTTTTGGCGCATAAAGTGCAAAATTTACACCGCCGTCAGTAACACTTGAACCTAAGGGTTCAACTTGGCCGTGAGTGACTTCAAATTGATTACTCATCTTCGACCTTTTGTAAATAAATAGTAGTTAAACCACCAATGGCAATAGAAATGCTTTGAGCGAACCCATGATTAGGGCTGTCGAAGGTAGTAACTATCTTTGATTCGTTTTGTGTAACGTCTATCCCTGAGCCAAAATAATCGGTTTCATCTGTATTTAAAATTACTTTATAGCGGCCTTTATTTGGCACACCAATGACGTAATTTTGATAAGACTCTGGAGTGAAATTAGCTATAACAACCACTAAATTTCGTGCATTTTTGGCATACCTTACAAAACTTAAAATACTTTGATCGTTATTGTTGTTATCTATCCAATCAAAGCCTGCTGCACTTGTGTCAAGTTCGTACAAAGCAGGTTGGTTTTTATATACATGATTGAGTGTTTTAATTGTTTGTTTTATACCATTGTGACTTTGATGCTCTAATAAGTGCCAATCAAGCGAATGATCGTGGCCCCACTCAGTGCGCTGAGCTATTTCACAACCCATAAACAATAATTTTTTACCTGGATGCGCCCACATAAACGCATAATAAGCTCGAAGGTTTGCGAACTTTTGCCAATCATCCCCTGGCATTTTTTCAATAAGTGAGCCTTTGCCATGCACTACTTCGTCGTGACTCAATGGCAGTATGAAGTTCTCACTAAAGGCGTATACCATCGAAAAGGTTATTTCGTGATGGTGGTGCTGTTTGTAAAGCGGATCGCGTTGCATATAGTGCAAACTATCGTTCATCCAGCCCATATTCCATTTATAGCCAAACCCTAAACCGTTATGCTCAACACTTTGTGTAACACCTGGCCATGCAGTTGATTCTTCGGCTACCATCATGATGCCAGGGTTGTTTTTATAACTTCGTAAATTAACCTGCTTTAGGCACTCGATTGCACCAAGGTTCTCACGTCCACCATAACAATTAGGGATCCATTCACCTTCTTTACGGCTGTAATCTAAATACAACATTGAAGCCACTGCATCTACTCGTAAACCATCAAGCCCAAATTGGTGTAACCAATACATTGCATTAGAAATCAAAAAGCTTTTAACTTCAGGGCGATCGTAATTATAAATATAGGTATTCCAATCGGGATGAAAACCTTGACGCATATCGGCATGTTCGTACAAATGAGTGCCATCAAAACGATGCAAACCATGCGGATCACTTGGAAAATGCCCAGGTACCCAGTCGAGTAAAATACCTAAATTTGCTTTATGGCATTGCTCTACAAAATATTTAAAACTGTTATAGTCACCAAAACGGCTAGTAGGTGCAAATAAACCAACGGGTTGATAGCCCCACGAGCCATCAAACGGGTATTCACTGATAGGCATAAGCTGTAGGTGGGTGAAATTCATTTCAAGTGCATAGCTAACTAGCTTGTCAGCAAGCTCTACGTAACTTAAATAACGATTATTTTCAGCGCGTTGCCATGAGCCTAAATGCACTTCATAAATACTAATTGGTGCATCAATATGGTTACGCTTTTGTCTATTTTTTAAGGCCTGTTCATCAAGAATTATAGGTTCTGGTTTGTATTGCAATACACTGGCAGTACCGGGGGCTTGCTGCATTTTAAACGCATATGGGTCTGCTTTTTCAAACACGTCTCCACTTTGTGCGGTAATTGCAAATTTATAGCACATGTCAGCTTTAAGGCCTGGTATAAATAATTCCCATACACCACTTGCAGGATGAAAGCGCATAAAGTGACGATTAGCTTGCCAAAAATTAAATTCACCAATAATTGATACACTTGCTGCATTTGGCGCCCACACACAAAAACGCACCCCCTCTACATTTTGTTGAGTGCTAAAATGTGCACCAAAGTGTGAGTATGCATGCTCTAAACTACCTTCGTTAAATAAGTACATTGCCTGTGTATCGAGCGCAGTGTCAAAACTGTATTCATCGTAAAACGTAACGGCTGTATTTGTGTATTCAACATCACATTGATATGGCGCGCTTGGCAATGTTTTTAGCTTTGCAATAAACAAATCACTTTGCTTGTATCGCAGCGCTTTTATTTTTTTACCGCCAAGGTTAATTACAACATTCAACGCAGTGGGTAAGTAAAGTCGTAACTCTGTGTCTGTGTTTGTTAGTTTATGTGCCCCAAGAAAGCTAAACGGGTCTTTAAAACGACCTGCGCTTAACGCTTGTACTTGATCATCATAACTATTAAAAGAAGATCCAATATTATCTACTGCTGAGCTACTCATTAACCTTTCCTTATTGAATCTATTGCAGCTAACAAAGAGGCATTTTTACTAAAAATCTCTTCGCAAGTGTGTGTTAAAACACGCCGCCAATTGGGATACTCGGTATCAGTTCCTGGAATATTCACACTGTAAAGCTGCTCATCTAAATCATCTATTTGCAGCGCAAGTAATCGTGATTGCGACTTTGCTAAACATAAGGCAAGTGATTTATAAACGTCCATTGCATTAGCTTGTAGGTTAAGTTCATTTGTTTGATTGGCATTAATAAAGCGCAATAATCGCTCTTGCTCTTCAATACGTTGGTGGGTTAAGTCGTTGCATTGCTGCTCGTTAATTAAACTGTATTGCTGCTTTATATCTAAATCATCGTGTTGCCACCAGCCCATAAAAGGAGGCACATCGTGATTGGCAATCATTAATAAGCAACGTGATGGTAAATCGTTAACCAATAAAAATTCATCATCGTGCTGTTTTTCAAAATAAAATAAGCTGTTAGAAAAAATACCGCTAGAGGCTAAAGCATCTCTTACCTCAGGGGGGACTACACCCAGATCTTCGCCAATAACAATACTTTGATTAATATGCGATTCAATTTTTAAAATTGCGAGTAAATGCTCAAACGGATAATAAACATAACAGCCATCTTGTTTACCATTCGTTTCAAAACACCACCATAAACGCCTAATAGCCATTACATGGTCAATTCTGAGACCACCTACATTTTGCATATTTGCGCGAATAAGTGAGCGATAAAACTCGAAGTGATTATTGCTAAGACTGCGAGGATTGAGTGCTGGAAGCCCCCAGTTTTGACCTGCTTCAGCCCATGGGTCTGGCGGGGCACCAACACTTGCCTCTTGGCTAAATAATGATTGCTGATTTTTAAATTCAGCCCCATCGCCAGCACACCCAACAGCTAAATCGTTGATTAAACCAATAGCCATTCCCAGCTCTATACAACTTTTTTGACAAAGTGCTAACTGTAAATACGCTTGCCACTGCAAATAATAGTCAAACGTTAAATTGTCTGATTCAAGGGTATTTAGCGTACTTGTATGAGTGTTACAAAATGCTGTAAACGCTTGTCGACGCTCATTACTGGCAGTTAATTCAAACTGACTATAAAGCGCTTTAAATAACGTATATTTAACACGACTTACGTTTTCGTAATTTATAAATTGCTCATTGCTTTGCATGAGAGAAATAACATCATCACTTTGCATTAAAGCATTTAGCTCTGCATTGTTATTAGCGTCGTCACATAAATCAATGGCAATATACAAAGGGTTTAGCAAAGCACGACTGTTAGGGCTATAAGGACTTGCTCGCTCTGGCATATCGGCAAATAATAAATGAAGTGGATTAAGTAAAATATAATCCATGTTTTGCGCACTACATAAATGAGTTAACGATAATAAATCGCTAAAATCTCCAACACCTAATAGCGCTTTATTTTTTAAAGTATAAAGCTGAATAGAGAGCCCTGTACGCTTTATATCATCTACTTGATATACTTGTTCAGGAACAGACCAAACCTGTGTATTTGAAAATTGCTCGCCTACTTTTATCGTTGCATCATAATATCCAGCTGGGATAAAAGGTAATTCAAGCGCAACCTCAATATATCGCACGCCATGCAAGTAATATTCACCTGTGACAGGTAAATCACGCATAGTTTGAAATGCCAAGTCAAGACCAAGCGCCTCTACTTTTATGCCTACACATAAATGCTGTTGACGCTCATCTATACGAATCTTTAAGGTATTTTCAGGCCATTCAAGCAAGCTAACACGCGGAACTAATTGCTGCCAAGTAGCTGCATCTAATTCATAGTTAAGATGCGCTATTTGATTAGCATCGTCGGTGTCAATACCACAGCACTGTAAAGCTTGCTTTCGTGTATCGTTGCTAAAAACAACCTGTTCACCAGTGTATTTAGTGAATTCATAACCAATGCCATGCAGGTAAAATAACTGCGAAAGAGCGTCCATTTATTGGCCTTAATTTATACGTTGCGTATTCACTATGCTATTTTCTGTGCCAAATGTATTACCAATGTAACCGTCGGCTTGGTGGTCGTTATCCCAAATATCTCCATTGATTAGATAACGAAAATGGAACTGCTGATCAATAGGAAGGCGTTGCTTACACTTAAAAACGCCCTGTTTTTTATTGAGCTTCATTGGCACTGGCTGCCAATCATTAAATTCACCTAGCAAACAGACTTGCTCTGCCTCAGGGTGAGTGAACTCAAAAGTAACTTCAGCTTCATCTTTTGTTTTAAAAAAACGTTTATTCAACATAGCAGGCTCCAACTAAACCATAAAGGGTAATTAATCTTTGCCACAGGCCATACAACTAAACAAAAAGGCGATGTGGATTCCATTCAAAATCATTAAACACGTTGTAAGTTAACCAAAACTTTATTTACGCATTATTACAGTGCAGCAATTCTTTTTTTTGCACCTAAAAAGTGCAGTTAGTATCTAAACATTCACTTTTGAAAAGCTCAATATTATAGAGCAATATTTAAACCAACTAGACGTGCCACACTTTATTTATTGTCTAAACTTTTATTAGTACCAAACATGAAATAATTCAAAAGTATTACTTAAACTTATAAAATTCTTTTGTTATGCGCTTTTATAAACGATAATAAACCGCATATTAATACTTTGAAATATCATAATTTTCATGTTGAAAAAAAGCATTCTAATAACTATAGCAATCACCTTTTTAATAATAGCCACACTTATTGGTTCTTCAATCTATACCCTTTATAGCAAAAAAGAAATCTCAGTTGATCCTAAATTAAAAGAAATATCAGGTATAGAATTTGATAAGCAAAAACGCCTATGGGCTATTAACGATGGAGGCAATGAACCCAAACTATATAGGCTCAATAAAGATGGCTCTATCGCCAAAGAAATCTTAGTTGAAAATGCCAAAAACATAGACTGGGAAGATATGACTCAAAACAAGTTTGGGCATTTTTTCCTAGGTGATTTTGGCAATAACAAAAACGACCGCAGATGGCTCACTATTTATAAAATAGAAAACCCAATAGATATAAAAACAGATATAACTCAAGCAGAAATTATAAAGTTTACCTACCCAGAAATGGATGGAAGTCCAATAAAACCCAATAATCGAAATTTTGATTTAGAAGCATTTGTCGCGCTTGGCCGTCATTTATATTTATTTACTAAAAACCGCACTGAACCGTTTGATGGTATTACTAAGGTATATAAAGTGGGCGATCACGCCGCTAACTTTAAAGCTGAGTTAATCGATTCTTTTAAAACATGTACTACATTAGAAAAACTATGTTGGATAACATCAGCAGCCTTAAGTCCAGACCGTAAAAAATTGGTATTACTTGATTCAACCAGTATTTGGTTATTTGAAAACTTTGAAGGTGATAAATTTTTCTCTGGTGATGTATCAAAAATAGACCTAGGGATTGTTACTCAAAAAGAGGCTGTTACGTTCTTTGACGACAACACCATTGTATTCACAGATGAAGAGTTTAAAGGTATTGGCGGTAATGCTTACTTTATTAAGCTTGATGAAGCAAATAAAACTGTGGTGAAAAGAGTAAAAGTGACGCCAAAAATAACCAATGCATCAACAAAGTAATCTGATGCATTGACATAATACATACTCTGGCTCATCGCTTGAATTTGGTTTCTAAAATAACAGACGATGTTGTACGCTCTACCCCATCAAGGTTGCCAATATCGTCTAGCAAATGACTAAGTTGCTCCAAATTTTGTGCTTGAACTACCGCAATTAAATCAAACTCGCCACTTATGGCATAAAGCTGTGAAATGGCATCAATTTGTTTTAGTTCTAAGTTGGTTTTAGTGGTGAGCTTTTGCTTTACTTTTATTGATACATGCGCCGATACCATTTTGTTTAAATAGTCATCTCCGTAGTCTACGCTATACCCTTTAATTACCCCGCTTTCTTCTAACTTTAACATTCTACTTTGCACTGTAGAGCGCGACAGGTTCAATAGTCTGGCAAGGTCAGAAATACTCGCGCGTGCATTTGTTTTTAGTATCGATAATAGCTTTTCGTCTTGTGGAGTTATCATAATGGTTATTTATTTCGTTATTTTGCCTTTTATTCTAACCATTTTTCACAAAATAGCACTGCAATTTTAACTGCGAACCTTCGATAATAGTGTCCTATAAAAAATAATAACGTGTTTGCTCAAGAATAACGGCTATATTCTTCTTTAATTTAGCAACTAATCTTTTATCTAAGCCCATTTAATTTAGGTGTACAAAAATGCAAGTAACTAGAGACTTATTTAACGACGTAATGGTACCAAACTATAACCCATCAGCAATTATCCCAGTTCGTGGTGAAGGTTCACGCGTTTGGGATCAAAATAACAATGAGTTCATTGATTTTGCCGGTGGTATTGCCGTTAACTGTTTGGGTCACTGTCATCCTGCATTAGTTAAAGCATTAAAAGAGCAAGGCGAAAAAATTTGGCATTTATCAAATGTTATGACCAATGAGCCAGCACTTCGTTTAGCTCAAAAAATGGTTGAAGCAACATTCGCTGATAAAGTTTACTTTGCAAACTCAGGCGCAGAAGCAAACGAAGCCGCGCTTAAGTTAGCTCGTCGTTATGCATTGGACGTATATGGCGCTGAAAAATCGCAAATTATTGCATTTAATAAAGGTTTCCATGGTCGTACATTCTTTACAGTAACTGTGGGCGGGCAAGCGGCTTATTCAGATGGCTTTGGTCCAAAACCAGCTGACATAGTACATTGTGATTTTAACGATATAGCGGCATTTGAAGCGCTGATCAGCGATAAAACATGTGCTGTTATGATGGAGCCATTACAAGGTGAAGGCGGTATTATTTCACCAACAGATAAATTTGCTAAAAAAGTACGCGAACTTTGTACTAAACATAACGCGTTACTTATTTTTGATGAAGTACAAACGGGTGTTGGTCGCACAGGCGATTTATACGCTTATGAAGGTTTAGGGGTTGTTCCTGACATTTTAACAACGGCAAAAGCATTGGGTGGTGGTTTTCCAATTGGCGCTATGATCACACGTACACCGATTGCTGAGCATTTAAAAATTGGTACTCACGGTTCTACTTATGGCGGTAATCCGCTAGCTTGTGCTGTAGCTGAAGCCGCATTTGATACTGTAAATACACCAGACGTACTAAACGGAGTTAAAGAGCGCGAGCAATTGTTCCGTGACGGATTAAACGCAATTAACAAAAAATACAACGTATTTAGCGAAGTACGCGGTAAAGGCTTATTAATTGGCGCAGTACTAAATGACAAATTTGAAGGCCGTGCACGCGACTTTTTAGTAGCCAGTGCTAATAATGGTTTAATGAACCTTGTAGCTGGCATGAATGTAATTCGCTTTACACCGTCTTTAGTTATTCCGTTTGAGGATATTAAAGAAGGCTTAGCGCGCTTTGAAAAAGCAGTTAGCGATGTAGTAAACGGTTAATATAGTTTAAATTAGCACGCCTACAAGCGTGCTATTGGAGCAAGCAATAAATGCAAGTATTACGTCCTATTACTGCCAATGATTTTGACGCGCTTAAACAAATAGCGATTGAATCCGGTCATGGGTTTACCTCTTTACCTGTGGACGATACACAGCTTAAAGAAAAGATTGAACGTGCTGAAAAAAGCTTTGCCAAAAACATTAACCAGCCACTTGATGAAAGCTATTTATTTGTTTTAGAAGACAGTGAAACAGGTGACGTTATTGGCACAACCGCTATAGAAGCTGCGGTAGGTTTATCGGTGCCTTTATATCATTATCATTTGGGTAAAACAGTACACCACTCGCCTACTTTAAATGTATATAACACCGTTGATATTTTAAGCATGTGTAACGACTACACTGGTTGCTCAGAAATATGTACATTATTTTTGCGCGAAAATAGCCGTAAAGGCCTAACGGGTCGATTTTTATCTCGTTCACGCTTTTTGTTTATGGCTCAGCACAGCAAGCGTTTTGCCGATACTGTTATCGCAGAAATGCGCGGTGTTAGCGACGAAGACGGTCATTCTCCTTTTTGGCAATGGCTACAAGAGCACTTTTTTAGTATCGAATTTCCACAAGCGGATCACTTAGTTGGCTTAGGCGATAAGGTGTTTATTAGCGAGTTAATGCCTAAATACCCTATTTATGTGAACTTGCTTAGTAAAAAAGCCCAAGCAGTGATTGGGCATGTGCATGAAAAAACAAAACCTGCGCTAAAACTATTAGAAAAGGAAGGTTTTGAGCACAGAGGCTACGTTGACTTATTTGATGCAGGCCCAACAGTTGAAGCAAAGCTTGGTAATATTCGCAGCATTCGCGACTCTCAAGTTTGCCCTGTTACGATTGGCGAGCTTGATCACATATCACAAAATAGCTCTGATACGCTGGCTGTATGTAATCAAGGCGTAAGTGGCTTTAGAGCAACATTTACCAAAGACGCACATTACAATCATGCAAAACATACCCTCGTCATTAGCCAAGATGTGGCTAATGCGCTTAATTTAAGCCAAGGAGATGCAGCGCGATTTTTCCGCCTGTAAATAATTTATGAATACACACCTAATTAATAATCAATGGCATGTGGGACTTGGTCCAGCATTTAAGTCAATCAATCCAAGTAATGGCGATGTGGTATGGCAAGGTAATGGCGCAAACGCCCAGCAAGTAGATTCTGCTATAAAAGCAGCCAGAACCGCGCAATTACAATGGGCAGACAAACCACTTAAAGAGCGTATCGCCATTTTAGAAAACTTCGCAGCACAATTAAAAGAACACAGCGAAGAATTTGCTACTATTATTGCACGCGAAACGGGTAAGCCATTATGGGAAACCCGTACCGAAGTGGGCGCAATGACAGGCAAAGTAGCTATATCTGTAAAAGCGTACCATGAGCGTACAGGTACAACCGAAAACCCAATGCCCGGTGCTAAAGCGTTTATTAGACACAAACCGCATGGCGTTGTGGCTATTTTTGGTCCGTATAACTTTCCGGGGCATTTACCAAACGGGCATATTGTTCCTGCAATTTTAGCCGGTAATACCGTTGTATTTAAGCCATCAGAATTGACTCCGCACGTTGCAGAATTTACCCTCTCACTTTGGTTAAAAGCAGGTTTGCCAGCGGGTGTTATTAACCTTGTCCAAGGTGAAATTGAAACAGGTAAAGCACTTGCTTCTCATAAAGATATAGATGGCTTGTTTTTTACCGGTAGCTCAAACACAGGCCACTTATTACATAAACAGTTTGCAGGACACCCTGGCAAAATTTTAGCGCTTGAAATGGGCGGCAATAATCCTCTTATTGTAAAAGATGTGAGCGATATAAGCGCTGCTGTGCACGATATTATTCAATCAGGCTTTATTACCTCAGGTCAACGTTGTACGTGTGCACGTCGCTTATTTATTGAAAAGTCGCTCAATGGTGATGCTATTTTAGAAAAGCTAATAAGCGCAACTAAAAACATAGTTGTAGACGACAGTTTTGCTACAGAGCAGCCTTTTATGGGTGCAATGATAAGCGAAAAAGCAGCATTGGGTATGGTTGCCGCGCAAAGTGAATTAGTCTTAAAAGGTGCACAAATCCTTGTTGAACTTAAGCAATTAAAACCAGGCACAGGTTTTGTAAGCCCTGGCATTATTGATGTAACAAGCATTACCGACATGCCAGATGAAGAGCATTTTGGGCCGCTAATTAAAGTGTATCGTTACACCGACTTTGACAGTGCAATTATTGAAGCCAACAACACAAGCTTTGGTTTATCTGCAGGTTTACTTAGCGACAGTGAAGATGATTACACTCACTTTTTAAAGCGTATTCGTGCCGGTATTGTTAACTGGAACCGCCCCATTACAGGAGCCTCTAGTGCAGCTCCATTTGGCGGTATTGGCGCCAGTGGTAATCACAGAGCAAGTGCATACTACGCCGCCGATTATTGCGCATACCCTGTAGCATCTGTGGAGTCAGACAAAGTGAACTTACCGCAAACCCTAGCGCCGGGCTTAGTAATTGAATAAGCAATAAAACCAAATTTTAGATTTAAGGACTTAACATGCATACTGATGTAAATACATTATTTGAGAACCTTTGGGAAAACTATTTAAACGTAACTCCATCGGCAGATAAAATTCATGACCTTTTAGGGTCAACGCAAAAAGATGACATCATTAACGATCATATTGCGCTGCGTACATTTAATATAGAAAAAGTGAGTCTTGAAAAGCTCGCCGCTCACTTTTTAGCAATTGGTTACAAAGAATGTGGTGAGTACCACTTTGAAGCTAAAAAACTTTACGCAAAACACTATGAGCATAGCGATCCGGCTCAGCCAAAAGTGTTTATCTCTGAGCTATTAGTAGAAAAATGCTCGCCAGAGTTACAAGCCATCGTGACAGGTATGGTAAGTCAAATTGACGAAAGTGCAGTTACAGCAGACAACTTTTTATATTCAGGCACGCATTGGCAAGTAAGCACCGATACTTACAAACAACTGCTAGCTGAAAGCGAATATGCAGCGTGGATGTCGGCGTGGGGTTACCGTGCCAATCACTTTACCGTAAATATTAATACGCTTGCTAAGTTTGATAACATTCATGATGTTAACCAAGCTCTAAAAGATGCAGGTTTTTCGCTTAATACATCAGGCGGCGAGGTTAAAGGCTCTCCAGAGGTGTTACTAGAGCAATCGTCAACACTTGCTGATGAATACTCAGTTACCTTTAGTGACGGTGATATGAGCATCCCTAGCTGTTTTTATGAGTTTGCTATTCGTTACCCTAAAGCAGACGGTGAGCTTTATACTGGTTTTGTTGCAGCCTCTGCTGACAAAATATTTGAAAGCACCAACGCTCGATAATAAAATTCAAAATTTAGTACAAAAAAGCCCGAAAGGGCTTTTTATAAAGACAACATTGGAGATACTTGGTATTTTTAAAGAAAAAGGCATAAATATGAAGTTTTTTAAAATATGTATTCTTATCAGTTTATTAGTTACACCTTCTTTAATTTATGCGAACCCTTCCCTCACTATTTTATCTTATTCGTATTTTTCAGATGAAGATGCCGATTCAAGACCCGGCGAACAATACTATAATTTTTTTCAGCCAATTTTGAACACGTATTTTAATACCGTTTTAACGAGAACAAATCATGCTCGATTAATTAAACGTTTATCGACTAACGAGGCAGTTTGTAGCTTTAATTTAATAAAAACAAAAGCTCGAAACAAACAGCTTGTCTTTTCTCAAATTCCAACTTATATGCATCAGCAACGCAAATTATTCGGTTTCAAAAACACTTTAAAAGATTTACCTACAAAAGTTTCTATTTCAAAATTACTTAATAACAAACACACCTTTGCCATAGTTAGTTCAACAAGTTATCAACAATTAGATGCGATATTTTCGGATTATAGAACCCAAGTAGCAAAAATAACAGGCGCAAACAGCTTTGCTCAACTTAGCCAATTATTAATTCATAAACGTGTTGATATGATCATCGATTATGAAAACACTATGAAAATGAACTTAACAGATACGCAATTTTCTCAGCTAGAAAGTCGAGACATAAGTGAATACCCCGAGTTTATAAATGGGTACTTTGCTTGTAGTAAAACTTCAGAAGGAAAAAAAGCAATCGCCTTAATTGATACTTACATGAAAACACCTGCAGCCTATGATTTTTTAAAGCAGACTCACCATAATTCGACTTCGCCAGAGGTAGCAGAGCGGATGATGGCAATATATAAAACTACGTTTAATATAGCTCAACACAAATGAATATTAAGATTACCGATTAATTTTATTAATCGGTAATCTCAACTAAATAAGTTAATGCTATTAATACGCTTAATTCAGGTGGTATTTCCCTGTGCCATACAGTGTAGATGCACTTCCGCTTGACGTGTTTTTTGCGCTAATAAACTCAACAACTACCTAAGCATCTGGAACAGTGCAAATTGTTGCAGAACCTTGTCGTTTCATTGTGACAACCTGCGTGACAAGTATTACCATTAATAATGGAGTAATCAGTTCGTTAAGCCAAACACGGTACTACCTAGACGGTTGTATTTACGGTTCATTTTGCGGTTTTATGTTTGATGCAACGAACTCCCCAACCGACAGTACTAAACAATAAAACCAGTATTTTGATTCTATATTTCAAGCCCTACTTGCGACAATATAAATGAAATCCTCGGCCTATTCAGTTACCTAAATTGAACAACAGTGATTTAATTATCAGCTGTAGGATGAGGGGATACACATTAGCAATGGCAACCGATTTCAACCTCTTTAAGCGTGCATAGGTGTTTTTTAAAATGAATAAAGTACAAATCCAATCTTTAATACGCTAATAATTCTCCTATTCCTCAACTATAGAAGTATGTAGTTACCCAATTTAAAACAACTATCACTGTACTAAAATTTATTAATAAGGTAGCAGCTTCCCTTATTAATGAATTGACCAATAATTTATAATTATAAAAATAACGGTTTATAATCGTTTTCTAACTTTTCAAACGATAAGTCGCCAATAAAACGACCGAAGCTCAACCAGGTAGCCAAACCGCGTAAATCTTTAAAGTGTGGCGGCACAAATTGTGGGCTCTCTATCACACCTAAATCATGAAGCTGCGATATTAATCTAAAGTCATCTATCGATATTTTACCTACCAATAATAAAGGTAGCCTATCGATTCGACCAAGCTGTATTGCTACGCGTATTAAGTTATAAACCAGTACAAAGCCTTTAATGTAGGCAATATCTTTTGTAAACGGCAGACCTGTTGGCGTACTGCCTCTAAATACACGCTGCGCAAGTGTGTAGCTGTCATCTTTTGATAAACCTTGCGCTACGTAGTCACGGTAAATATCTACAAACTCAGCGCCATCTATTACCTTTGTAACGGCTTGAATACGATTCACTAATTTAGATAAACGCCTTGGGGTCGATTTTAATGTAATAATTTCGGTAAGTACCGCTAAACCTTCTTGGGTAATAGTCGAGCTTGGCGTACCTTTACTTAAACAGGTTAAATACGGCTGCGCTAATCCATTTTGAGTTGTGCCCACGTGTATCCACCCTTCGTGAACTTCTAAAATATCAAGCTCACGCTGGGAAAAACTTACATCTTGATTTAGTTTTATATTATTTGCACCGGCGGCTGCATCACTGACAATCCCATCGCTAAGCATAACCTCTACGTTTATACCTGCCATGCTGGCATTTACTTGCTCAGACAAAATACGCACCGCATCAACAGCAGCAATATTTTTAGGGTCGTCAGGTAGTATGTCGGCTATGAGTAAATTTTGCAGCGGTTTATCTAGCATATTAGCTAGCTCAGAAAGTGATGGCTCACCGGCATGAAATAAATCTTTAGGATGACCAAATAACTCTACCGATAAGTCATGGAACTCAGGCGTGCCACGATACTCAAGCATGCTTAATACCGTTTTATACTCTGTGCACATTTTTCCCATGTATTGAGCAATGGGATTTAACTGCCCCAATTGGTTAATAATGTTACGGTGCAAAGTAGAAAACGCTTGGCGTAACTCGCTAGGTACAAAACCGAGGTCGCGCTGTTGATAGTATGCACGATCAATAAGTGGATTTTTTTGACATTTTTGTCTAAAAAACTCCTCTTTAGTTTGTTTATCCCAATTAATAGCATCGAGTATCCTAATAGGCGTTTGCAATGCAATTAATTGATCCGATAATTCACGAGTTTTTAGTAGTAACGCCTTGTCTATCATGGTGTAAGCTCAACAATAAATGAGTTTTGAGCATAATTTAAAAAGGCTAAATTACAAAGCAATATCACACTTTTTTAGCTATTGTTTTTAAGTTGATCGACCCTCATATCTGTATCGTATGAGTTACTAAATAAAAGGTGTAAAGCATGAAAAACGAACTCGACAACAAACAGATTTTAGCCGTTTATGAACGCATAATTCAAAAAGGCGAAATGACTGATGAAGGTAAACATTATCAAGGGGTTACTGCTTATTCTGACGTAGACGGTTACACCGTATATTTACAAGGTAGCGGCGTTGAATTACGCTTTGGTTTTCATAATACTTATCATCTTGACTACCAACATGAAAAACATAAAGACGACTTTTTGAAAAAATTATATAACATTGCAAACGAGCGCTAATGCACCCACAAAAATTAAGACACCGCCCTACCAGTAAGCTCAATACTACTTTTATTAACCAAGTAGTAGAAGAGCTTCAAGCTGATCCAAGCAAAATCTCAATTATTCAAAAAAACCTAGAACAGTACCGCTCTCAAACTCATTTAAAGCGTGGTTTTTTACTGGCTATAGAGCGTTTTGATTGGGTCTTTGAGGCAAGCAAAGATATTGACTTTATTTGCCAGCAAATTTTAGCTGACGACTACATTGGCAATAGACTAAGACGTTACCCCCTACTATTTAAAGGCGTTATTAATAACGCTTAATTGCAATAAAAATTTAAAATCAGAGCATCATGTTGTCCGAATCTAATTTAAATATTAATTAATTTATAGGTCAACTATTTACACATGTGTTTATTAGAACACTAACTAATTGTAGGTTTAATACTCTTTTGCATTAAAATAACACTATTAGTACTCTAACTATTACGGTACTAACGATTTTATAATGATTTTCTTAATTTATTATAGTAACGAAATCATCACCATTTCAAATACTCAAAAAAACAAACTTAACCATTTGATTTTATTGAATACACACCCACTTTAAAATCATTGCATTTATTCTATTAATCACTAGATCATTAATGTTCTATCTACATTTTAATATCTCGGTGTTTACCTTAGCCTTGAATTATTAGAGCTATTACCTTAAGCTTATCTTTATTGAACGTTCAATTAATAATAATTATGCCTAAAGTCGGAATGGAACCTGTTAGACGTCAGCAGCTAATTGACGCAACTATAGAGTCAGTTGCTACTAAGGGACTGCAAGGCACAACGATAAACAGCATTAGTAAAAATGCAGGTTTATCGTCAGGCATCATTAGCCATTATTTTGGTGGAAAGCAGGGGTTAATTGAAGCCACGGTTAGATACTTACTAACAAGCTTAAAGCAAGGCTTAATAAGTAAAGTAAGTCATCAAACCACTGCCACTGAGCGTTTAATGTTTATTATCGAAGCCAACTTTGCGCTTGTACAACAGCGTAATGATACAACCCGAACGTGGTTAAGTTTTTGGGCGCAATCGATGCACGATGAAGAATTACACAGACTACAAAACGTAAACAGTAAACGCTTGCAAAGTAATTTAGCATTTTCTTTTAAGCAATTAATGCCTATTGAGCAAGCAAATCAAGCTGCAGAACTTAGCGCCGCGATGATCGATGGCCTATGGTTAAGAGCAGTACTGAGTAAATCAGACAATAATCAGTTTAAACACAGTGAAAAGTTAGCAAAAAGCTATGTACTTTCACTTATCAAGCAATATGGAGCCTAGCGTGACTACACCTGTCTATCAAAATTTTATTAACGGCCATTCTCTTGCAAACCAGAGCGGCAAAACATTTGATGTAACAAACCCAGCAACGGGTGAGGTTATTTACGCAGTAGAAATTGCCGACGAATTTATTCAAAACGCAGCCATTGCCAGTGCAAAACAAGGTTTTGCACTGTGGTCAGCAATGACACCTATTGAACGTAGTCGTATTTTATTAAAAGCAGTGGCTATTTTACGCGAACGCAACGATGAGTTAGCACTCGTAGAAGTACTAGATACCGGTAAACCAATGCAAGAAGCAAATTGTGTTGATATTGAAACCGGCGCTGATGTAATTGAATACTTTGCAGGCCTTGCACCAGCACAAGTAGGCCAACAACAAATGGTTGGTGATGACTTTTACTACACGCGTAAAGAGCCGTTAGGTATTTGTGCGGGTATAGGTGCATGGAACTACCCACTACAAATTGCATGTTGGAAGTCGGGCCCTGCCCTTGCTGCTGGTAATGCATTTATATTCAAACCATCTGAAGAAACACCACTTGGCGCTATTAAACTTGCAGAAGTATTTGTTGAAGCTGGTGTACCTGCAGGTGTGTTTAATGTTGTTCAAGGCGCAGGCGATGTAGGCCAGTGGCTAACGCAGCATAGCGATATTGATAAAGTATCGTTTACGGGTGAAGTAGGCACAGGTAAAAAAGTAGTGGCAAGTGCTGCCGGTACGTTAAAAGATGTCACGATGGAACTTGGTGGTAAATCTCCACTATTAGTATTTGATGATGCCAACATAGAGCAAGCGGTTAGCGCTGCTATGTTAGGTAACTTTTATACGCAAGGCGAAATTTGTACTAACTGTACACGTATTTACGTTCATAAAAATGTATATCAGCAGTTTATTGATGAGCTTAAAGCGCGCACTGAGAAAAACATTATTGCTGGCGACCCACAAGATTTAAATACTAACTTTGGCGCACTTATTTCTAAAAAGCACCAAGAACTAGTAATGAGCTACGTTAATAAAGGCATCGAAGAAGGTGCAACGCTATTAACCGGTGGTACAACGCTTTCACCTGAGTCTGCACCTAATGGCTATTTTGTAGCACCGACTGTGTTCATTGATTGCAACGACGATATGACAATCGTTAAAGAAGAAATATTTGGCCCTGTAATGAGCGTGCTTGTTTTTGACGACGAAGACGATGTTATTGCACGCGCTAACGCAACTCACCTAGGCTTAGCCGCAGGCGTATTTACTAGCGATATTAAACGTGCGCACCGCGTTATTCATAAGTTACAAGCCGGTATTTGTTGGATTAATGCATACGGTAACTCACCTGCTGAAATGCCAGTTGGCGGTTACAAGCAATCGGGTATTGGTCGTGAAAATGGTATACAAACTCTTGATCAATACACGCAAACTAAGTCTATTTATGTTGGTATGGCCGACATAGAAAGCCCATTTTAAGGCGCCCTACTATGAGTAATCATTACGACTATATTATTGTTGGCGCGGGTTCGGCGGGTTGTGTTTTAGCAAACCGTTTATCTGAAGATTCAAGTAACCGCGTGTTACTACTAGAAACTGGCGGTAGCGATAAAAGTATTTTTATAAAAATGCCAACCGCGTTATCTATTCCTATGAATAGTGACAAATACGCATGGCAGTTTCATACGCAGCCTGAGCCTCATTTAGATAACCGTGAAATGCATTGTCCTCGAGGTAAAGTATTAGGCGGTTCGTCATCTATTAATGGCATGGTATATGTACGTGGCCACGCAAAAGATTTTGACGAATGGCAGCAACACGGTGCAAACGGCTGGGATTACCAATCGTGTTTACCGTATTTTCAAAAAGCAGAAAGCTTTTACCTTGGTGAAAATACTTACCGTGGTGGAAAAGGCCCGCTTGGCGTTAATAACGGCAACGAAATGAAAAACCCGCTTTACCGCACCTTTATCAAAGCAGGTGTACAAGCCGGTTACGCTTCTACAGATGATTATAATGCGTCGCAGCAAGAGGGTTTTGGCCCAATGCACATGACCGTAAAAGACGGCGTGCGAAGCTCTGCGTCTCGTGAGTATTTAGACCCTGTTAAATCGC
The DNA here is from genome assembly GCF_000690035.1 of Pseudoalteromonas sp. S3431. Lineage (NCBI taxonomy): Bacteria > Pseudomonadati > Pseudomonadota > Gammaproteobacteria > Alteromonadales > Pseudoalteromonadaceae > Pseudoalteromonas > Pseudoalteromonas sp. S3431. Next base: position 5,596 of record NZ_JJNY01000031.1, on the reverse strand, counting down.
GTAGTAATTTAACGATTATTACCGGTGCACTCGCACAACGCGTGATTTTAGATGGCAAAAAAGCCACAGGCATTGAATACAAAGTAAATGGCGACGTTAAAACCGCACATGCTGCAAAAGACGTTGTACTAAGTGCAGGCCCAATCGGCTCTCCACATATTTTACAACTCTCTGGTATTGGTGATACTCAAGCGCTTGAAAAAGCAGGCGTTGAAGTACAGCATCATCTACCAGGTGTAGGTCAAAACTTACAAGATCATCTTGAGTTTTACTTTCAATACAAGTGTAAGCAACCTATCACGCTTAACGGCAAGCTAGGCATTATTTCAAAAGGGTTGATTGGCGCGCGCTGGTTATTAACGCGTTCGGGTTTAGGTGCAACGAATCATTTTGAATCGTGTGCGTTTATTCGCTCAAAACCAGGTGTTGAATGGCCAGATATTCAGTATCACTTTTTACCAGCGGCTATGCGTTACGATGGTAGAAGTGCATTTGCAGGTCATGGTTTTCAGGTACATGTTGGTCATAACAAACCAAAAAGTCGCGGTAGTGTTACTATTGCTTCTGCGAACCCTGAGCAGCCACCAACTATTTTATTTAATTACCTTGAACACCAAGACGATATTGAAGGCTTTAGAGCGTGCGTTCGCTTAACACGCGACATAATCGAACAAAGTGCCTTTGATGAATACCGCGATGAAGAAATTCAACCTGGTAAACATATTCAAACAGATGAAGAAATAGATGCTTTTGTTCGCCAAGCCGTAGAAAGTGCCTACCACCCTTCTTGCTCATGCAAAATGGGTGAAGATGATATGGCCGTTGTTAATTCAAATACGCAAGTACATGGTATTGAAGGACTGCGTGTTGTTGACTCATCTATATTCCCAACAGTTCCTAACGGAAACTTGAATGCACCTACCATTATGGTTGCCGAAAAAGCAGCTGACATAATTTTGGGTAAAAACCCATTACAGAAATCGGATGTGAATGTTGCCATAACAACAAACTGGCAAGAAACACAACGTAGTTCAAAGATCTAACTTTAGCCACATGCTCAGGTTTAGCCTCGTCGGGCTAAACCTGAGCGTGCCTTGCAGTGGCACACGATGTAAATAGGTTACGTTGTGTTAATGCGAGAATAAAACAATAAAATACGGAGTGCTTATGAATTATTTTTATTCATTATTGGAGGGTAACAATGACTATTTGGCTTAATGCAGGCATCATTTTTACTTTACTCGCAGTTGTTATTATCTTACTAAAATGGGGTAATGTACGTGTAGTAGGTGTAACACCGGTAAAAACCTTTACGTTTATAGCGATACTATTTACATCAGGCCTTGATGTTGGCCTTATTATGTTTCCTTTAACTGAGTTTGCAGGTTATGCAGACATAAAAGCAAGCCCAGAATACGCGTTTGCAAATCCACTGGCTATTGAATTTGGCTATTGGGGATTCTTGATCTGGGGATTTTACTTTCTTACGTGCTTTTATTTCTGTGTAATAGAACCTAAAGTTAAATTTTTCGAAATTCCTTGGGTCAAATTTATCAATAATGTTGTAATTATTGGTACATGTGCATTTACCGCTTATTTACTACTTACAAATTTACCTTGGTACTTACCCGAATTAGGTGACGGTACAAGTGTAGTTAGCGAGTTTTATTTAATTGTATTTGCTGCGATTTGTTTTGCAGTGTACTCAAGCACCGACATTAAATATGTGCGTATTTTAAGTATTGCGACTACGTGGTTATTCTTAGCGTTAATAGGTTTCATGTGGGTTGGCGCGTTTGTTATTGGTGATAGTGAAATGTCTGCGTTTACTAATAACTTGGGCTCAATTGGCACTTACTTTGCCAACATTAACGAATTTGTTTTACCGTTGAATGATTACCATGAGTTTTACTTATTTTGGTGGTTTGCGTGGAGCATAATGATTGGTCAATTTACATCACGCTTTGTTGGTGGACTTAAAACATACCAAGTATTAGGTGCGATGTTGATATTCCCTTCTATTCCTATTGCGATATGGTTTAGCGTACTTTATCACTACCATGAAGCAGGCATCCCAACTCAAGGTATTAAAAACTTTGCTATGGTATTTGTAGGTATTGTATTTGTAATCAACTCACTCGACTCGTTAGTGCGTTTATATACAGATAACCTAAACCTTACCGTTAAACGTTTTGGTAAAATGAAATATATACTTGGGAATGTTGTCGCTCTGTCTCTATTAACACTATTATTTAAACTAGAGTTTTTACAAATTCAGTGGGTAGGCGCATTAGTTATTGGACTATTCTTTCTGTGTGCTGCTTTTATTGGATACAGTAAATTTAAAACAGTCAAAAATATAGACAGCTCACCAAAAGCAAATAAGATTGATTACACAAAAATAGACACAGTACACTAGGGATAAACAATGAATAACAAACTAAAACAACTTGTAGTAGCACTACCATTTGCACTTTTATCAACAACAGCAGCTGCTGATTGGTCAACAACAATCACGGCAGCGTCTGACTACACATTTAATGGTGTAACACAGACAGATAACGACCCTGCAATTCAAGGCAGCTTAGATTATGCTTTTGATAGCGGTGTATACGCCGGTGTTTGGGCGTCAAATGTAGATTTTGGTGATGACACTGATTTTGAACTTGATGCTTATGTAGGCAAGTATGTGCAGCTTGATGAGCAGTTTAGCGTTGACTACGGTATTGCTTATTACACTTATCAAGGTAATAACAGCGATGGTAACTACGCTGAAGCTTACACTAAGTTTGGCTATGCGAGTGAATACGGCCAAACTGAGCTTAACTTTTGGTATAGCTGGGATTACTTTGGTCAAGGTGGAGGTCATGTAATCTCAATGGTTGCACACACCTATGAGCTGGCTCCAAATCATGCACTACGTGCAAGTTTTGATATATCAAACTCACTTGATGGCCAAAAATGGGCGTGGGACGTTAACGAGAAAAAATCATACAACCATTACCGTTTAGCATATCAAACTAGTTATGAAGGGTTTGGTATTGAAGTGGCGGCTGAAAATACGAGCCTTGACTATGATTATGCAGATGAGCGTATCGTACTTGCCATATCACGTACTTTTGATTTGTAAGTAAAACACATCAATAATTAAAAGGCTTCTTATGAAGCCTTTTTTATGCTCTCAAGATAAGTGCATAAAGAACTCGCATCTAACGGTTTAGAAAAATAATAACCTTGTAAATGCGAAACGCCTAAACTGTATAACTTTTCGCTCTGATCAATTGTCTCAACACCTTCAGCAACCACATCAAAGCTAAGTGAACTGGCCATTTGTACCACTGCATTTACTATACTCAGACCTTTTTTATCGACATCTTGAATAAACGTTTTATCTATTTTTACGATATCCACACCAATATCTAACATACTTGATAAGGATGAATAGCCAGTACCAAAGTCATCTATCGATATCCTAGCCCCTAACTCTTGCAAAGATTTAACCGTTGATAAAAATGTACTTTTATCCTTAGCAAATACTGACTCAGTGATTTCTATATGTAACTTATCAGCTGGAAAGCTAAGTTTTCTTAAAATATCAGCAACTTCAACAACAAATTTTTGCCCTTGAAGCTGCATAACAGAGACATTAACACTAATTGATAAATCGGGAATGATTCTTTGAAACTCGAGCCCTTGAATACACGCGTTTTTTAAAACCCAGAGTCCAATTTCACTAATCATCCCATATTGCTCTGCAATAGGAATAAACTCATCCGGTGGAACCGGTTCACCATCCATTTGCCAACGTAAAAGTGCTTCAACTGAACTGGGGAAATTTGTATTCGAATCTATAATAGGTTGAAAAACAAGCGATAAACTTCCGTCTTGTACCGCAAAAGAAAGCCTGTCATTTAAGCGTCTTATACGCTCAAGTTGCATACGCAAATTATCATCAAAATAACTAATTTTTCCTCTATTAATACGCTTTTGATGATACATCGCCATATCTGCATTTAGAATTAATTCGTCCAAATCACTGCCATGTTCAGGATAAAATGCAATACCTATCGTTGCACCTATTCCCGCTTTGTAATGGCTATTCGAGTGTACTTGTGTAATGGCACTAATGATTTTATTTGCAAAATCATTAGTTTTATCCTTACAGTTATAATCAGTAAGTAATAAAAATTCGTCACCTCCCCATCGACACTTATACTCATTTTGGCTACACACTGCTGAAATTCTCTGGGCAGTTTTTGTTAAAATCTGATCGCCAACCTCATGCCCCATAGTATCGTTAATATGTTTAAAGCCATCTAAGTCAATAAATAACAACGCAAATGATTCATTAGGGTATCGCGATAGCCTTTTTTTTGACTCTTTTAAAAAAGCGTTTCTATTCAATAATTGAGTAAGGGAATCGCTATTTGATAGATGATAAATTTCTTGTGTTCGTAATTCGACACGCTGCTCCATCAGCTCTAATAGTTCAATATTTTGATTTTTTAAATGGATGGCATTTTGCGTAAAGTTTGCAGCCTTGTGTAAAGCAATAAGCGTAACAAACCCAAAGCCTATACCTAATACTCCTAATACATTTTGATAATGTTCTTCAGATAGGGTCAGTAGCACTGAATATGGTATCAATAACAAAAATGCGTATATAAAACATGTTGGTCGATGCGCTGAAAGAATATTTGCAGAGCCACCACCTAGTGCAGAAAAAATGATGATTATACTTGTAAGCTCTAGGACGCTGAAAGATGAATGGAAATACAATCCATAACAGCACCAAATCAACGCCGTGAGGGTTACACTTAAAGAGAATCTATATAAATCAACATAACTCGCTGCTTTACTGCTTCGTTTAAAATAGTAAACATCTATCAAACGGATCCCTAAAACAACAACCATGATAAACCACCAAATAAGCTTATCGGTAACTGAAGTAAAAGACTTATCACTAAAACCAAAAACTATGCCCGTACTAGCAATAAAAGATATAAACAATCCAGAGTAGGCATTTAAATAAAGGATCCGCACACTATCATTTAATTCTTTTTCTATTAGAGGGCTCACATGCATTAAAGATATGCCTTTGTTTAATATTATCAACTTTTTATACTACTAAACGTAAGCTTTAAATTCGATATTGTCCAATATAAGGTGTCTTTTGATGTGTTTATTTTCAGTGCTATAGAAGGTAAAAACGATAGATATGAGCGTTGTTCTTCACAAAGCGAAGACCCTATGTACTTGCTATGTTGAATTAATTTTATTGAGGAAGTAGTTCAGCAGACACTACCTTTACTGAAAATTTAAATCTGCTAGGGGCTGTTTATCTTTCGAGGTTAAATTTGCAGCAGTCTGTTTGGTATTTAGGCAAGGCAGAATCTATGTAGTGTGGTTATTTCCCATAAATAGGCGATAACGTGGAATAAATGCCAAACATGCGCTGCCCGAAGGGTTCTGCCTAGGGGCAATTTACTCTTTGTTGCTTGGTTTTAACTTAGCCCGCTAGGTTACAAACCTCACGCCGCGATTAAATCGCCCCTAGATTGAACAAATTTTAATCCTGAAAGGTCAACAGGCCCTA
>NZ_JJNY01000030.1:0-61806 GCF_000690035.1 Pseudoalteromonas sp. S3431 | reverse complement strand
CACCTACAACATACACCAACCTGTAGGTGCGAATTTACTTCGCGCTCACTCATCTTAAAAATTTCTATATTTCTGCTACCTTTAAATAAAAAGGATCAATAAAAATGCATCGTTCCGATTTATTAAGAAAAGGCAGAGTATCGTTAATAAATCGATTTTACTCTATTACGTTGGTAGCACATAAAAGAGAAGATAAGTTTATCTCTTTAGATATTAATCGTTTAATTACTAAAGAAATGAAAAATATAGAAGATCAAAAAGCAGCTAAAACAATAGCGTTTGTAATTATGCCAAATCATGTGCATTGGTTAATTCAATTGGGAAATGAAAAATCCCTATCGGATGTAATTAAATCTTTTAAAGGCCGCTGCTCCAAAACTATACGCGATCGTTTAGGAGTACAAAAACTATGGCAACGTAACTACTACGACCATATGATTAGAAATGAGGATGATTTACTTAATAACGCTAGGTATATAATTGCAAACCCTTTAAGGGCTAAAATCGTCGATAAAGTTGCTTTGTATCCCTACTGGGACTGTATTTACATAAAGTAAAAAGCGAGGTGTAAAACCTCACCTAAAACATACGCCAAACCGTAGGTGCGAATTTACTTCGCGCTTTGTAACTAGATTATTAATTTTTTGCGTTCATAAGTATATTTAAATGCTGAGTAAACTCTTTTCCTAGCTTTGCGTCACGCATACCGTACTCAACAATCGCTTTTAAATAACCTAACTTATCGCCACAATCGTGTGAGCGCCCGCTCATATGGAATGCTTCAACCGTTTCTTGTGTCATTAATGCATCAATAGCGTCAGTTAATTGAATTTCGTCGCCTGCGCCTACAGGTGTTTTAGCCAGTAATGGCCAAATATTTTTACTTAATACATAACGCCCAACTACCGCAAGATTTGAAGGTGCTATATCTGCCGGCGGTTTTTCAACCATGGTTTTAATTGCTGCGCTCATCCCTGGGGTAAGTTGCACGCCATTAATATCAGCAATCCCATACTTACTTACATCTTCCTGTGCCACAGGTTCTAGCATAATCTGGCTTGCTTGAGTTTCGTTAAAGCGCTTAATCATCGCGGCTAAGTTTTCAGTTTTTTGATCAGCCGTGTAGGCATCGAGTATTACATCAGGGAGTAGCACAACAAAATCGTTATTACCTACAATTGGCTTTGCACATAAAATTGCATGCCCTAGCCCTTTAGCCTCACCTTGGCGTACACTCATAACCGTTACGTCTGTTGGGCAAATTGAGCGGATTTCGTCAAGCAGTGCGCGTTTAACACGTTTTTCGAGGGTGGCTTCTAGCTCGTAGCTTGTATCAAAGTGGTTTTCAATCGCATTTTTTGAGCTGTGTGTAACTAACACTATATCTTTAATACCTGCGGCTACACATTCACTAACAATATATTGAATCAGAGGTTTATCAACTATTGGCAGCATTTCTTTAGGAATTGCTTTGGTCATTGGTAACATGCGAGTGCCAAGGCCGGCAACAGGAATAACAGCTTTCATGGGTAATCCTTTATTTATAAATTAATTATTTTTAAGTTAACAGGTAAAAAGTAGATGAGGGCTGAATAAGTAATCAAAAACCTGTTGTTAGTAAAAAACGATCCTATTAAAAACAAAAAACACCGTTTTAAACTAAAACAGTGTTTATTTTGTAAGCGGCTAATTACTTTTATTTATAAAAATCTTTATACCACTTAATAAGCTCGCTTACACCTTGCTTAACACCTACTTGTGCTTTATAGCCTGTTGCATTAAATAAGTCTGTAGTATCAGCATAAGTTTTATAAACATCGCCGGCTTGCATTTCGCGGAAGTTCTTTTTAGCTTCTATACCTAACTCAGCTTCAATAGCTTCAATAAACTTCATTAGGTTTATTGGGCTACCGTGACCAATGTTATACACCGCATAAGGAGCAGAGCTAGAAGCTGGTGAACCGCTTTCAACTCTCCAATCTGGGTTTGCGACAGGGATAACATCGGCAGCACGAACAACACCTTCAACAATGTCATCTATGTAAGTAAAGTCACGCCACATATCGCCGTTGTTATTTATATCAATAGTGTCGCCGGCAAGTATTTTTTTAGTAAAAATATACGGTGCCATATCTGGGCGACCCCATGGGCCATAAACGGTAAAAAAGCGTAAGCCTGTTGTAGGTAAGCTATATAAATGAGAATAGCTATGTGCCATTAGCTCATTCGCTTTTTTAGTTGCGGCATAAAACGACACGGGGTGATCAACACTATCGGTTGTTTCAAACGGTGTTTTTTCGTTTAAACCATAAACTGAGCTAGAAGAAGCATAAACTAAGTGTTTAACTTTATTATTACGACATCCTTCAAGCACATTTAAATGCCCGACTAAATTTGAATCAGCGTACGCGTCAGGATTCTCTATTGAATACCTTACACCGGCTTGCGCTGCTAAGTGAATTACTTTATCAAACTGATGCGTTTCAAATAATTCGCCCATTGCTGGGCGCTCACTTATATCAAGCTTAATAAATGTAAATGCTTCATTGCTTTCAAACTGCGCTAATCGAGCTAGCTTTAAATTTACATCGTAATAGTCGTTAAGGTTATCAATACCGACTACTACATGACCGGCCGCTAACAATTTTTGGCATGTTGCCGCGCCAATAAAACCAGCAGCGCCCGTTACTAAATATTTCATAAACACCTTAATTCTGAAATTTAAGCCGCATTTATTTCACAAACAGAAGTAAATGGGGATATATGAGTAGATATCTAAATAGCTACTTTTACATAGTACGACAAAGTACTTTCTAAACATTTTATGAATAAATTTACTCAATCCTTTTGCACAAGATAAATTTCACGAAAGAGCAAAGTGAATATTCTCAAATAATTGTTTTTAATTCTCTAAAGCGCAGCACCCCTCAACCTCTTAGTGAATAAATGACTTAAAAACCTTATTACACAAAGAGAAGCAAAAGAGGAGTAAATGAGAAGACATTTTAAAGCATATAAATGACGAGCTTTGCTCGTCACGCCAGCAAGCTGTGCGTCTACAAGTAAATTTAACCACGGTGTAAATTTTACCGGTAGGCGTAGAACTTGCTCACGCGAAAAGCTCAGCTTTTAATATTTATAACTAATATATTACCTACTTTTGGCTTCTCTAAAGCGCAGCGCCCTCTAAACCTCTTTGTGAATAAGTTACTAAAAACTCAGTAACACAAAACATTCTGAAAACACTACTCAAGCTTAAACACTACTAATAGCATATACCTATTTGTTTACTAATCACTACCAAACAAGTCGCGAGTATAAACTTTGCCTGCAATATCACTCAGCTCTTCAACCATACGGTTAGATACAACAACGTCAGATATTTGTTTAAACTCATTTAAATCTTGTATTACACGAGAGTGATAAAACTCATTTTCTTCAAGTACTGGCTCGTATACTACAACCTCAATACCTTTGGCCTTAATGCGCTTCATAATACCTTGAATAGCTGAAGCTCTAAAATTATCAGACCCTGTTTTCATTACTAAACGATACACACCAACTACCTTAGGGTTGCGCTTAATGATTGAGTCGGCAATAAAATCTTTACGTGTTGTGTTTGCATCAACAATTGCACCAATAATGTTGTTTGGTACATTTGCATAGTTTGCACGTAGTTGCTTAGTATCTTTTGGTAAGCAGTAACCACCGTAACCAAACGAAGGGTTATTATAATGGTTGCCGATACGTGGGTCTAAACTCACACCTTGAATAATTTGTTTACTGTTTAAACCATGTGCTTCAGCGTAGCTGTCTAGCTCATTAAAATAAGCTACACGCATTGCTAAGTAAGTGTTTGAGAATAACTTAATAGCTTCGGCTTCTGTAGAGTCAGTAAACAATACTTCAATATCTTTTTTTATAGCGCCTTGCTTAAGTAAGTTAGCAAACACGCTTGCGCGCTCACTTTGCTCACCCACTACAATACGCGATGGGTATAAGTTATCGTGTAGTGCTTTACCTTCGCGTAAAAATTCTGGCGAAAATATTAAATTACTAATGCCCAACGTCTCTTTAATATTTTGCGTAAAACCAACTGGAATAGTTGACTTAATCACCATAACCGCATTTGGGTTATGCGCTATCACATCTTTAATTACAGCTTCTACTGAGCTTGTATTAAAATAGTTATTTTCAACGTCATAATCGGTAGGGGTAGCTATAATTACAAAATCTGCGTTTTTATAAGCTTCTACTTTATCTGTAGTAGCAGTAAAATTTAAGTCACTACGTGTTAAAAACTCACTAATTTCGGTATCAACAATGGGCGATTTTTTATTATTTAATAGTGCTATTTTTTGCTCATCAATATCTAGCGCCACCACTTCATTGTGCTGTGCTAATAGCATAGCGTTAGAAAGCCCTACATAACCAGTACCTATTACAGCAACCTTCATATTAATCCTTTAAGATTATTCATAATTAATAAGTAATAAGTAATTCTACCAGAGCCACAGCCCAATACGAATAATTAAAAACTATAAACTAGAAAATGCAAAATAGAAGCCTGCTAGTATTAGCCTGTACGTAGATTGGCTTTATTAAGCATGTATACAGTTAACTCTTTAAATTAACTATATTATCTAACTTGGTACTTGTAATTGATTTTTCAGTTTTTGCATTCCAAACTAAATCGCATATGCCATCAGTAGGATTAAAACCTGTTGGCGCATCTAACAATAATTGCCGAATTGTTTCGTGATCAAAATTATGGCATGCAATATCTAATGCTTCTATAAATACATTAAGCTCAGCCAATGGAAGCATGACTTCATTGGCGGTCATTATGCGCTCATGGGTTGTTTCACCCACGTTATCGCCAATTAATAGTTCTTCATAAAGCTTTTCGCCTGGGCGAAGGCCTGTGCACTTTATTTCAATGTCGCCATGTGGATTAGTGTCACTTTTAACCTCAAAGCCAGAAAGGCGCACCATTTTTGTAGCAAGGTCTTTAATTTTAACAGAGTCGCCCATATCGAGTACAAATACGTCGCCTCCTTTTCCCATTGCGCCAGCTTGTATTACTAATTGGGCAGCCTCAGGAATCGTCATAAAAAAGCGTGTTATATCGGGGTGTGTGAGCGTTATTGGGCCGCCCTCTTTTATTTGCCTGCGAAATAGCGGCACAACCGAGCCACTAGAACCTAGTACATTACCAAAGCGGACCATACAAAAACGTGTTTTATGCTTTACGCCTTGCTCTTGCGCTAAGCCCTGCAGCACTAACTCAGCCATACGCTTAGTTGCGCCCATCACATTAGTTGGCCGTACCGCTTTGTCGGTAGAAATAAGTACAAAATTTTCAACTTTAGCATTTACAGCAGCTTTTGCGGAATAATAAGTACCAAACACATTATTGCGAACACCTTCCACCACGTTGTGCTCAACTAAAGGCACATGCTTATAAGCTGCGGCATGGTAAACTGTTTGAACTCCAAAGGCTTTCATTACCGTTTCAAGGCGGTTAATTCGTTGCACAGAGCCCATAATAGGTATTAGCTCTAGTTCTAGGGCATTATTGCAAATGTATTCGTTGAGCTCTTTTTCAATTGAATATAAGGCAAATTCACTTTGCTCAAATAAAATTAATTTAGTTGGTTTTTGCTTAACTATTTGCCTACAAAGCTCCGACCCAATAGAGCCACCCGCACCAGTTACCATAACCACTTTTTTAGCTATATTGTCGGTCATTAAATCTATTTTTGGAGCTACAGGGTCTCGGCCTAATAAATCTTCAACGCCGACATCTGTAATTTCGGCAAGTTTAGCCTTACCTTCAACTATATCGGTCATACCGGGGATTGAAAGTACTTTAATTGTTAATGGCTCTAATTGCGCGAGTATTTCTTTTCGGCGGGCACGGGTAGCACTCGGTAATGCTAGTAACACCTTACTAACTTTACGTTTAGTGCTTAGCTCATAAATGCCTTTAAACGCAATAACAGGTACTCCCTGAATTATTGATCCATGCTTTGTTACATCATCGTCAATAAATGCACTAACAAAGTACTCAGGCCCAGCACCTAAAGCAGTTGCTAACTGACGCCCAGCAGCGCCCGCACCATAAATAATAATGGACTCTTTTTTACTTGTGGTCATTTTACCAATAATGGCACGCACCAATACACGGGCCCCACCCACTGTTAGTAAACACAACCAAGCAAATATAAAGGGCATAGTACGTGGTATATTTATACCCATAAAAAAAGCAATTAACACCAAGCTAACCGTAGTTATTACCGTACCTAGCACTATCGCCCAAATGGCTTGAGAGTTCATGTACCTAAGCACAGCTCGGTACAAACCTAAACTTATAAACGTATATAAACTAACTGGTATTAGTAGCGCTAAAAGGAGCCAATTATCTAAACGTTGCAGAGGCCCAAAGCTATCGAGCCTAACAATAAGTGCTAGCCAAAAAGCAATCACAATAAATAACGTATCAATAAACAGCGTAATAATTCTTTTTTTAGCACGTGATGCATTTAAAATAGAGTGTATAAAACTATCCACTGACAGTTCCTTTTATAATTAGAGTTCTACAAACAATTGTTATCACGAGTACTTTTTAGCGATTAGCCAAAACAATATATATAATATAAAGAGCAGTGAATAAGAGCAAATCAGAGGCCGCTAAAACTCTATACAGCTTTCATTTTTAAAGCGTAGCGACCTCTTTACTTATTTGTAATTTTTTACTTAAGTGATTATATAACCCTATTTTGCTGCGAGACTAAATACTTCTTTGATTACTTGGGTTGTTTTGGCTATTTCGGTTTCAGTCAGCGTTGGATGTACTAAAAACATCAGTGATGTTTCGCCAAGCTCTACTGCATTTGGTAAGCGTTTTTTTGGGCGCCATGGTGTGTTGTCAAACGCTTTTTCAAGATAGACTTCAGAACAACTCCCTTGAAAACACGGTACGCCGCGTTTAACAATCTCGTTAACTATACGGTCACGGTCCCAACCTTCGGCTAATTGCTCAGGCTTAACAAACATATAATGCTTATATTCAGCATGTTCGCTGTACTCTGGCACTGTAACTAAACGAATGCAGTCAAATTCACCTGCGGCTTTATTAAGCTCATCACCATATGATTGACGTGTCATAGTCCAGTCACTCATACGCGTTAGTTGTATACGGCCTAATACGGCTTGCATTTCGGTCATACGCCAGTTAGTGCCAAAGCTTTCGTGTAGCCATCTAAATCCAGGTGGATGTTCACGATTATAAATTGCATCAAAGCTTTTACCGTGGTCTTTATAGCTCCACATTGCTGACCATAACTCTTTTGAGTTAGTGGTTACCATGCCGCCTTCTCCACCCGTGGTCATAATTTTATCTTGGCAAAAGCTCCAAGCTCCCACGTGGCCAATACTGCCCACTGAGCGGCCTTTATATTTAGCACCATGCGCTTGGGCACAGTCTTCAATTACATAAAAGCCATGCTCTTTACTTAATGCCATTATTAAGTCCATTTCAGCAGGCATACCCGCTAAATGCACAACAATAACCGCTTTAGTCTTTGGTGTAAGTACAGCTTTAATACTCGCTGCCGTAATTGATTGGCTATTTAAGTCAACATCAGCAAATACAGGGGCAGCGCCCGCAGTAACAATACTTGAGGCAGACGCTAAAAATGTACGAGGCGTAGTTATTACTTCATCGCCAGCGCCTACATTTAAAGCTTTAAGTGCAAGATCAAGTGCCAAAGTGCCATTACCCAATGCAATTGCGTATTTACTCTCAGACCAAGTAGAGAATTCTTTTTCAAATTCGCGGCCTTCATAACCAGTCCAATAGTTTACTTTATTTGACAAAACTACACGACTAACAGCATCAGCTTCTTCTTGAGTGAAGCAAGGCCAAGGAGAAAATGGGGTATTTAACATGTTAAGCCTTTAAATTGATCTAACCAAATGTTAGCTGCTTGAGTATAATCGCTAGTCAAAGGATGAACTCGTGTATTTATATTAATTATACCTATAGAGTCCCATCCTAATTGGTTAGGGGCAATAAAATCTTTTGTGGGGTTATCTGCAACGTATACTATAGATTTATCAGGATGCAAACGTTGAATGGCAATAAATGAATCTGGCTGAGGTTTTCCTACACCAACTTCTTCAGATATATAAATCGATTCAAAGAAAGTTTCAATTTCTAAAGACGATATTTTTAATCGTTGAGTTATACCTCTACCATCGGTAATCAAATACATCGGTATATTTTTACTCCTTAATTGCTCAAGGATAAAGATTACGCCTTCATGTAATTTAATATTAGGGGTGTGGTACCTATAAGCTAATATTAAATGTTCCTTAAGTGTTTTTGGTAAACTATGCTCTTCAATAACGTAAGAGAAAACATCTGGAACTTTCGTTTTTACAGCTTCTATAAATGTTTTATAGGTAACTTTTGAATATAACCTTTCAATTAACTCTGATAAAAAGTGATATCCAGATAAAACGTAATCCAATTCAGAATAAAGAGTATCGTCTAGGTCAAATACGACCACATCAAAATTTGAAAGATCAGCCATTCGAAACTAAAACCTCAGCATCATAACGTAGCATCACCAACTGGTCTTCCCAATCATCTGTATAATTTAATTTTTCGTTTAAAAAAACTTCTCTTAATAAAAACTCAGGGTATCTTGCGCCAGCTGCATTACTAAGAGGAAACCCACCACCAAACCTAGGGTTAATTTCTATACCATAGATTTGATCTGTTGTTTTTGACTTAAAAACTTGTAGGGTTAAACAACCAAAAGCTGTTTTTAGTTTCGACATCGGTTCTTTAAGTAAATTTACCAGTGCTTTATTAGTGCGCCCCTTACTGATTTCCCCACCTCTAACTTCAACTCTTTCTCTGGGTACCATACAAATAAGCTCACTACTTTGAGTAAAATAAACATCAACTGTATATTCATCAAAAGCTTTATCAGAAACTATTTCCATGTACATCATTTCTGATTTTGGAACATCCCAGGCATCAAGTTCATCTTGTGATTGTAAAATACGAATATTTTGACTTAAACTTCCCGATATTGGCTTTGAAAAGCATGGAAATGCTATGTTGTTTAGTGAATAGGTAACAGGAACAGGAAAGCCAATTTCATTAAATAAATCATGGGTTAGTCTTTTATCCCTACAAGGGACAACTAGCTCACTATCAGATACAACGATTGTGATCCCTAGGTCTTTAAACTCTTGCTTATGTCTAGCAAGTTTTAATAGTTCAGTATCAATTGTTGGTACAACCAATTTTATTGATTCTTTAAAGCAAAGGCTTTTTAATTCACCAATGTACTCATCGTTAAGTACGTGTGGCAATACAAAGCTTTTACACAAAACATTACAAGCTGCTGACATATTCGGATTCATATCAGCACCAAAAACTTCACCATCAACACCTAGGTCTTCAATAGCCTTATCAAATGCTCGCACTAGTGACACTCTCCTTCCAGCTGAAAGTACAAGTACATTATTTTTCATCTTTTTTTCCTGTATTATTATCACTGCCAGTAAAAAAAGGCATGGTTACATGATCATCTGCTGTAATACCTTCTTTAATAAATACTTTTTTTACTGTCAACAAGAGTATTTTCAAATCAAGCCAAAAGCTTTGGTTGTCAACATACCAAACATCATACATAAACTTATCTTCCCAGCTTATAGCATTGCGGCCATTCACTTGCGCCCAACCGGTAAGTCCTGGTTTAACATTATGGCGCCTAGCTTGTTCTGGGCTATACAGCGGTAAATAATCTACCAACAGTGGTCTTGGTCCTACCAAACTCATATCACCCTTGAGAACATTCCATAAGCCAGGTAATTCATCAAGGCTCGAGCTTCTTAATTTGCGTCCAAAAGGAGTTAATCTTTCACTGTCAGTTAAATGAACATTATCAGCATCAATAGCATCGCGCATTGAACGAAATTTGAGCATTTTAAACGTTTTACCTTTCAAGCCAGGCCTTTGTTGTTTAAACAATATTGGTGTCCCGAGGTTTGTAGCCACTTTTCGACTGACAAAAAACATAACTGGTGATAATAAAAGCAAAGCAAAAAAGGAAGCAACTATATCAAAACAACGTTTTATCATACTATGTACTCGAACTTTTAATTTGTTTAATTACTACGGCCGGAATTCCCGCCAAGATAACGTCAGAATCATCAAATGATTTTGTAACTACTGCACCTGCGGCCACAATAATATTGGAACCAGATAAATGAACACCTGGCATAATTTTAGCCCCAGCGCCAACCCAGACGTTATCATTAATGATTACATTTGAATCTTTATGATAATCTTTTGTCCTGTTTTCTTTTAAAAACTCGTCAATAGCTATTTCACTAGACAAAATCATAGCTCCAGCAGATAAGGTAACATTCCTTCCTAATTTCACCCCTCCTCTTGCATTAATATAACAATAGTGATTAATACGTAAACCAGATAATGCTGAAAAATTTTGCGGCGAAACAATTGTAAAATCTCCATACACCCTTAAGTAAGACAAAGGAATTTTAAATATAAGCGAATAATATAAGCTCCTCACAGCTGTGAGTATTTTATTAACCATCTTATTTCCTGGTCGATTGAGGACTTAACCAAAAAGGCTTTATTTTATTTGTTACTGCATTATAGAGCCCGACCAAGGTAGCTAAATGGAATAAGTTGAAATAGTAAAGTTGATAGCCTTTAGAGCCTAAAATCATTTTTTTCCCTAAAATTACCGCTACATAAAAAAGCAATTGAGTAACAATAAATATATTAAAGACTACCGAACTACCATCGTAACCTCGTAATAAAATTAAAATAGATATGAACAAAATAATAGCCTGAATTAAGCCTGCTGAATATCTTAGAAATCTATGTGAGATCATGAAAATAGAGTAAGAAAGGCCAACCTTAAAAGGGTTAAAAACATCTGGATTTTTGTACATAAAGTGCCATGCTCTGCCAAACATTCTCACTTTACGTGAATACTCGTCACTGGTTGTTTCTCCAGCTTTCTCATAAGCTAAAGCTTCAGGATTGTAGACAGAACGCAACCCTTTCTTAACAACCATGGATGGGAACACAATATCGTGACTATACAACGGATCAATAGCTTCGTAACAACTTCTTTTTATTGCGTAAACAGCACCATTCCCTGCCGTAATGCTAGACAAAGAGCTTTCTAGTTTTCTGAGCATTAGCTCGTATTTCCAATATAGGCCCTCAGAATGACTAACATGATTATCATCAGTATTTATGTAGCATAGTTTGCCAGAAACATGTCCTACATCAGTAAAAGCTAAACTTTTAACTAAATTTTCAACTGTATCTTCTTCCCAAATAGTATTGGCATCACAAAATGCAATAACGTCAGAGGTAATAGTCTCACAGGCTTCGTTATGAGCATTAGCGCGACCTTTTCTATCTTTAGTCTGTACAATTCGTACACCTGATTCTTTATACTTCTCAGCAATTTCAATAGTAGTATCTGTAGAGTGATCAGAGGCAACTACTATCTCAAAGTTAGCTCTAGAATAATTCTGTTTTAAGCATGATATTATTGTTTTTTCTATTACTTTTTCTTCATTATGAGCCACAATTACAATAGATACTGATGGGGCGTAATTATCATCTATGGGTTCCTTTCTATTTACCTTAAACTTGCTCAAAACAACTAGGTATACTGGGTATAAAAAATAACACCACAATAACAAAAAAACCATAAAGCACAAAAGTATAAACATTTTATTTAACCCTTAATCTCAATAAACTAACTAATGAATAGATAAGAAAAGCAATTATAATTGCATAATTAATTTTCAAAAAATATGTAATGTCTTCAATCATCATAGCGAACATATAAAAAGACAGAATGATACTTAAAAAATTAATGAATAAATTTGATGAGCAATATGCTCTTTTTAGAAAGAACAAAAATAAAGTTATAAATAAAACCGTAAAAACCCACCCTAAATAGCCAAATATGTTAAATAATAGCAATGGCGCAGGAACAGCGACACCCGTATAATTATGTATAAAAGGCATATTCGTTGATATGTTCGGTATTTGGGTTACTAAACTTTCTTTGAAGCATTCCATGGAACATGCTGTGAATTCATTTAAGATTGGAATTACAGCACCTACTTTACTAATATCTAAACTATAGCCAGAGTCGTAAACTAAAAACCTGTGTGCAACCCTGCCTGCTGCATGCAATAAAACCTCAAAAACTGATGACTCTCTTACATCCTCATTTAAAAAAAGTTTGAAGGATATTAAAAACAAACAGAGCAGAACTAAGACAAAAATCGATCTAAATTTGAGACCATTTGACATAAATATTCTGATGATAAGAAAAAAGCAAATTGATAGTAAATATATTCTTAAGCCCAGTATATAACTTGTGATGAATGCTAGTCCTAAAATTACGTAAAAACTTAGACCAAGCTTATTATTTTTAATTAGCATCACTGCGAGCATGAATGGAACTACTTGCGTCATGCCCGCCGTATATAAGCCACTCCCACTGTAATAGCCATTACGATACTCTTCTGCAAAAAAAACAACATAGGCAAGGCTTGGAATATGCTTTAAAACAAATACAATAAATACACAAAAAAAGAATAAACTAAGAATTAAAAAAGCGATATCGTTTATTGAATCAGTACTATTTTTTACAGCTTCAATATGTTCATTGTCGTAAGTTAGTAACCCCAGTTGCCTAGCAAAAAATAGAGCAACAATTAAAGCGGTACATTGTGAGAAGATAAATAGTGCTAAGTCCACTTTATTTTCAACTAAGTCATTTAAAAACAACAACTCTATTGCTGGAAAAAAAACCATAAATAATGACATCATACTCAAAGCAATAATTACTCTTATATTCAAGCTAACCAACCTTAAATGAAAATGCTAACAGCTAAAAATAATAAAAAAGCTGCTAATGAAGAAAATAATCGAACAAGTAGAAGCTCATTATAAACACTTAATATTAGGTTTCTATACATGCCTAACTTAGCAAGTTTTGGATCAACGAATAAGGTTAATACCAAGGTATTAACCCCATTAAAAACAGATGATAAGCCTAGGATAAAACCTCTATTTTCAGGGTAAGTATTCAAGAGTATAATTATAAATGGCCATGCCAAGTAGTAAGGAATGTAGGATAAAAAAACGACTATATATAAACCTTTGAACTTCTTGGCGGTTCTTAATCTTGAATCCGTCCTAGGTATATTATTAACAAACTTAACTTTTTTAAAGTATGATCCATGTACCTCAACCCGCTTAAGTAGAGTTAAAAATATTTTTTCTACTTCAACCCTAAAGATGAATAATAGAAACAACATAGAGGGTAAAAGTAAAAAGCTTAAGGTAACCGAATAACTATTAGAGTAAATGCTTCCCGTGTCTGATAATGCACCGATTAATGGCATAAACATGAAAATTAATGCTCTTGACAATAAGCCTAAAGAGCTCTGAAGTATTAACCCTGATGCAGCATTATTAATCGCATAGCCTGATTTTCTTGAAATAGATGTTGAGGCTTCAATACAAAAAAGAAAAGAAAGAAGTAAAAACAATAACGCGATCACCCTAATTGCTTCCCGAATAAATATAAAGTTTTTGCGCGTAGATGCCGTAAGAAACCTGTTTTATGATGACTTTCAAAAGCTAGCAAATCAAATTTTTTTAGTCCGTTAACTATAGAGTCGTTAATACAATCCATTCTGCGGAACACTTTAATTTGATGGACCGGGTAGGAAAATCTATTCACTGCAAAACTGCCGTAAAGTTGGTACTCACTAAACTGTACATTTTCATTTGCTTTTAATATATCTAAAATGGCATCAACCCAAAATTTATTAAACTTTGCCTCAATTTCATAAATAAGTTTTTCTAATATATTTCTATTAAAAACCATCTCATTGGTCACATATGAAGGTTCTTCGAAAGAATCGAGACTTAATATTAATTTATTAAAATCAGTGTATTTATTTTCAGCAAGCTTACCTGTTGTGCTTATAGAGTCAGTTTTGAATGTATCTCTCTTTACAACGCTATCACCATCTATTATATAAACATTTTCATATCCTAGATTAAGGCAAACATGTAATTTAAGAAATTGTTGGTAATACCAGCCAACACGGAGGTTAGTATTTTTTAATTTTTCTGAAAAACTCTCAAAATCAAAGAAACTTTGATCATCGAGTATATTTATCTTATCTAAATTAATATTTTCTGAATCAGGAGTTACTAAGTAGGTACTATAACCTTTAAACTCCTCACATAAAAAACTAATCAACCTTTCATCACATTCTTTCGCAATAACCACAACAGCCGATTTTTTCATAGTATTCATTTAACACAACCTCTCTTAAAAGTATAAGCAGCTTTAATAACTTCATACTTTATTAGCTGTAGCATACTAAACGACTTTCTTTGCGGTGAAATATTGTAGCCAGCCTTAACTAATTTATTTTTAACTACTGGGTTCCACTTACCTTTTACAACACCATTTAAATAAGAAAACCCTGCTTTTTTGGTAGAATAAAAATGAGGCAAATCTCGGCACCTGTTATTCCCTTTCGTTTCAAATTCCCATGCATTTTCAGAGTCAACTAAAAGTGACCTTAGTACTTCTACATTCCATAATGAAAACACAGTCGCATTCCGGTATTCAGTAGATAGATTCTTTTTTAATATTTCTCTCGTAAACTCTTGCTTTGCCCCAACTGACTTGGTGAACTGCAAATAGTCAACATTATTATCTAATGCCCATTGGCATTGACGCATAATAAAACTATTATCAACTTTTTTATTTAAAAACAAGTCATCGAATGTCAATAAAACATATTTAGCATTTATCTTATCCAAAGATTTTAAAATATTATCCGACCAAGATTTCTCTTTACCAATTTGTAGCGGTCTAAATAAATCACTCTCAAAGCTTCTATGATTACTAGTCAAAAAAATTGGGAAGTCACAGTCATTCCAATAGCATTTATAAGCCTCTTCCAATGGTTCCCATAAGTCATTCGCGCCATCATATGTTGATATTAAGACCGCAACATTATCTTTCATTTAAATTTCACTCTATTAATTATTCAACTAAATTAACTGTCGACACACTACTTGAATCCAATGAACGCTAAAAGCGTCAAAGTAGTTTCCTATCTTTAACCTAGCAACCTAGTTGCGGTAATTATTTCTTTGTTTCAAGAACCAGTCATATGTTGTCTTGAGTCCATCTTCCAATGAAACCTTAGAGTACCAGCCTAAAGAGTTTATCCGTTCCACATTCATCAATTTACGAGGTGCACCGTCAGGCTTACTAGTATCGAACTTTATTTGACCTTCAAAACCAACCACTTTAGCAACGGTCTCAACTAATTCGCGGATAGTACAATCAACTCCTGTCCCCACATTAATGTGGCTCAACATAGGTTCAGTATTTTCATCATATGTTGTTTTAGCTAGGTTTATTATATGAATTGATGCATCCGCCATGTCGTCAACGTATAAAAACTCACGCATAGGTTTACCACTACCCCATGCGACGACTTCTGTGTCCCCGTTTAATTTTGCTTCATGAAAGCGGCGTAATAATGCGGGAATAACATGGCTATTTTCAGGGTGGAAATTATCATTCGCACCATATAAGTTAGTTGGCATTACACTGCGGTAATCTCTACCATATTGTCGATTATAACTCTCACACAACTTAATACCGGCTATTTTAGCAATAGCATAGGGTTCGTTGGTTTCTTCTAATGTGCCTGTAAGTAATGCAGTTTCCTGCATTGGTTGCTCTGCCAATTTAGGATAAATACATGATGAGCCTAAAAATAGTAATTGCTGAATATTAGCTAAATGTGCACTGTGAATAATATTACATTGAATCATTAAATTTTCATAAATAAAATCGGCTGGGTAAGTATTATTGGCAACAATACCGCCAACCTTCGCTGCAGCTAAATAAACTTGTTCAATTTTTTCATTTTGGAAAAAGTCAACAACTGCTTGCTGATTAGTTAAATCTAATTCAGATCGCGTACGCGTTATGATATTTGTATGACCATTTGCTTCTAGCTGACGAACAATTGCCGATCCAACCATGCCGCGATGACCCGCGACAAATATTTTACAATTTAAGCCTGACATATTGTTAACCTTGATTTTCTATAGAAATAGCTACGTTATGACCATGTGCTTTTAAGATCGCATGTTGTTTAGCTTTATTTAAATCATTTTCAACCATTTCCGCACACATCTTTTCAACTGTGATTTGTGGTACCCAACCCAATTTTTCTTTTGCTTTAGTAGGGTCACCTAATAAAGTTTCAACTTCTGCAGGGCGGAAATAGCGAGGATCAACTTTAACAATAACATCACCTACGCTTAAAGCTGGAGCATTATCACCAGTGATAGCGGTTATAGTCGCTATTTCTTCAAGACCTTCGCCTGAAAACTGAAGTTCTATACCTGCTTCTTTAGCTGATAGCTTTACAAATTCGCGAACAGAAATTTGCTTACCTGTTGCAATTACAAAATCGTCTGCCGTTTCTTGCTGTAACATCATCCATTGCATACGGACATAGTCTTTGGCATGACCCCAATCACGTAAGGCATCCATGTTACCCAAATATAAGCATTTCTCTAAACCTTGTGAAATATTAGCAATAGCGCGAGTGATTTTACGTGTTACGAAGGTTTCACCGCGACGAGGTGATTCGTGATTAAACAAAATACCATTACAAGCATACATACCATAAGATTCACGATAATTTACCACTATCCAATAGGCATACATTTTAGCTACTGCATAAGGTGAGCGAGGGTGAAACGGCGTTGTTTCTTTTTGCGGTATCTCTTGTACTTCACCATACAGTTCAGATGTTGAAGCTTGATAAAACTTTGTCTTTCTCTCTAGGCCTAAAAAGCGAATTGCTTCTAATAAACGTAAAGTCCCCATAGCATCAACATCAGCGGTATATTCCGGGCATTCAAATGAAACGGCTACATGAGATTGTGCACCTAAGTTGTAAACTTCATCAGGCTGCACATCTTTTATTATACGCGTTAGGTTTGATGAGTCAGTCAAATCACCGTAATGTAGGAAGAACTTTTGATTTTTTTCATGGCTATCTTGATAAATATGATCTACACGTTCAGTATTCAACGATGATGCTCTGCGTTTTATACCATGAACTTCATAGCCTTTTTCTAACAATAGCTCGGCTAGGTATGAACCATCTTGCCCTGTTACACCGGTTATTAAAGCTACTTTATTCTCTTTCATTACTTAATTCCTTTATCGACGGCTAAATTTTAAAATCTAGTCACTTTATATGCTTATATTAAATTATAAATGCTGAACTTTTTCTAAACTATTTGAAACCAATTGAGTCGCTTTTAAGTATGTATCGGCTTCAGCATAACAGCGTAATTCAGGTGCGTTCCCTGATGGACGGAGGTGAATAATTTGACCATCGAGGAATGTTATTCTTAGACCATCAATAGTATTCACATTTTCAATTGTAAAATCCTTAAAGCCTATTGCTGCTAATAGTTTTTCTGGTTCTTCCGTCGCTTCAATTATAATTTTATTGCTTTTATTGGTTGAGAAATTTTTGATTCGATCACTCGCCGTAAAGCGCTTTGGTAATTTTAACTGGATAGTCGCTATGCTATCTGGTTGAGCTAGCAATGTTAATACTGGCAATAAAGCATCTCGCGTTGGCAGTGCAGTTAGTAATTTACCATTAACTTCTATATTTGAACCCAGTAAATAACCACCGTTCGCTTCAAAACCCGCAACACGGGTAAAACTTTCTCTCAATTTAGAGAACTCTGCGATTACATATGGCGAACCTATTTTTGTTCGCGTTACATACTTAAAACTTTCGGACTTCTCAATTGCTGTATTACAGCTAACTGGTACAGCCAACGCTTCGATATTAAGTAACTGACTTGTGAGTAACCCGAGCGTATCACCACTTAACCAATTACCATTCTCATCAGCTAGAAGCGGGCGGTCCCCATCACCATCAGTTGAGAATATTGCGTCAAAGTTATATTTTTTTGACCAATCCAATGCTTTTTTTCGGTCTTCTGCAGAAACTGCCTCAGTATCTATTGGTACGAATATATCACTTCGTTCTAAGCTTTTAACTTCAGCTCCTAAACTTTCAAATAGCACTTTATAAATATCACGACCCGCGCTTGAGTGCTCATAAATGCCTATTTTTTTTCCAGCAAGTACATCGTGTCTAAAGAGCTCGCTGTAGCGTTGTATGTAGGCTTTTTTGGCTGCATCACTTTTATTTAGATCTTTTAGGTTTTCATTTAACCCTGTAAATTCTATCGTGGCACCTAGAATAGCTTGCTCATCGGTTTTGCTTATTTCCCCATCAGGTCGGTAAAACTTTAAGCCGTTTCGGTCAAAGGGTATATGACTTCCTGTAACCATTATAGATGGAATATTATCCTTCATTGCTTGATGAGCGAGTGCTGGCGTAGGTATGACTCCGTAGTAGACAACATTTAAATCAAGTTGTTTCAAACCTTCTGCACACGCTTGTGCCATTGCGTAACTGCTTGGACGATTGTCAATAGCGATAGCAACAGTATCAAAACCAAATTCCATATCAATTGACTTTATAAACGCGATTGAAAAAGCTGCGCAAACGTCAGGAGTAAAGTCCGCAACTAACCCACGCGCTCCACTTGTACCAAAAGCAATACCACTTTGTTCAATTACGATATTAGTATTCATAATTTACCCTTCCACTCTGCCATAGCGATCTTCAAAACGTACGATATCGTCTTCACCAAGGTAAGAACCTGACTGTACTTCAATCAATTCCAAATCAACTTTCCCTGGGTTTTCAAGGGCATGTACTGCGGTAATAGGAATATAAACTGACTCATTTTCTGTCACAAACTGCTCTGTGTCGTCAATTTGTACTTTAGCTGTACCTGATACAACTATCCAATGTTCTGCACGGTGGTGGTGCATCTGTACTGAAAGTTTAGCCCCTGGTTTTACTGTTATACGTTTAACCTGAAAGCGCTCACCACTGTCGACTGAATCATATTTACCCCAAGGGCGGTATACTTCACGATGCATGGTTGCTTCTGAACGATTTTCAGCTTTTAATTGCTGTACGATCGATTTTACATGTTGTGATTGATCTTTGTGTGCTACAAGTACGGCATCTTTGGTGTTTACTATGACTAAGTTTTCAACACCTACGGTGGCAACAAGTTTGTCTTCACCAAATACAAGTGTATTTTTTGTATCGACTGCTTTTACATCGCCTTTGAATGCGTTACCGTTTTCGTCTCGCGCAGACACTTCCCAAAGTGCAGCAAAACCGCCTACATCACTCCAGCCTGCATCCATAGGAACTACAACTGCATCTTTTGTGTGTTCCATTACCGCATAATCAATCGATTCATCTGGGCATGCTTCAAACTCTGTTTTATCCACTCGTATAAAATCTAAATCATTACTTTGAATTTTTATCGCTTTTTCGCACGCTTCATAAATATCCGGACGAAACGTTTTAAGCTCATTTAGGTAGCGACTTGCTTTAAATAAAAACATACCGCTGTTCCAGTAATAATCTCCACTTGTGATATATCTTTCTGCTGTAGCTACATCTGGTTTTTCGACAAAGCTATTTACAACAAAGCCCGTTTGATATCGCTCACCGCGCTTGATATAACCGTACCCTGTTTCAGGTTTGTTACCAATAATTCCAAATGTAACTAATTTATCTTGCAAGGCAAGTTCTGCCGCTTGATTAACGCTGTGCTGAAATGAGGCGATATCTTCTATTACATGATCAGCTGCTAGCACTAAAAGTAGTGGGTCTTCGCCCATCTCAATGGCCTTGAATGCGGCAAGTGCGATTGCAGGTGCCGTGTTGCGACCTACTGGCTCTAGAAATATACCAGAATGCTCAGCACCTAACTGGCGAAGCTGTTCTGCTGCAATAAAACGATGCTCTTCATTACAGATCAACATTGCTGGGCTATGGTTTAAACCATTTAAGCGATTTAAGGTATTTTGCAGCATTGTATGCTGGCCGCTTAACTTTAAAAACTGTTTTGGGTAGTTGCTACGTGAAAGTGGCCATAAGCGTGTACCCGAACCGCCAGCCATAATTACTGGTGTGATCATAAATATTCCATATAAAAATTAATTAAACTTGATTAGGTCTAGCAAAATGCTTTATCGGCTTCTTTCTCTTCTTGAAAGTACCATTTAGAGTGAAGGTGCACATTTTTATCCTGCAACAGTTTATCCTCTTCAAACCATTTATAATTCGAATGTTGTTCAGTAGGTAATGAGCTCAAGTCGCAGTCCAATAATATTTCATAAGCTAGTACTATATAATGTGTTCCAAAACTTTCACCTGATACGTTATCATCGTATAAATGTTGGTATACACCTTTAAAGCTAGAGCTAATCAGAGCAGAGTTAAGTTCCGCTTTAATTAATCGAGCAAAAGCTACTTCAAGTGCTTCACCTTTTAACACTCGACCCCCTGGGACAAACCAAAAGCCTTGTGCAGGTTTATTCAATCTCTCACCTAACAGGATATTACCATCGCGATTTCTAACGATTAAATCTATCGAAATTAGAGGCGTTAACTCTACTATTTTTTTAAAGTCGTTTAGTGAAAGCATAAATTCAGTTTACTTATTCTATTTAATCAGCCTATTGCTGATTTTGATACAACCAAAAGGTCAAACTTTATATCGAAATCCGCATATTTAAGAAGGTAGAAATAACGAATAAGACTATAATAATGGAATAATGCAAGGATTGGAAAATGCATCTTTTCAACTTAGTATCTCAGTGATCATTTGACCCACTGAGACACTTTTTTCTAAATTGGGACAGTCAATTTTGACTATCTTATTGTAATACCTTGTTTTTATACTTTTTATAAAAAGTGCCCAATAGGCCCTTTATATTTTAATAATAAAGAGTTAAAAATTATTTATCACTTTTGTATTCGTAGTTGTAGTAGCCATAATACCCATAGGCGTTACTCGCTTTTTTAACTACGCCGTTAAACACCAAGCCTTTCACGTCTATGCCATTTTGTTCAAAGCGATTACGCGTTAGTTCTATTTCACGCAAATGGTTTTGACCAAAACGCGCTACAAGCAAGGTTGTACCGGTATGGGCACTTACAATGGCAGGATCGGTTACTGCAAGTATTGGCGGTGTATCTATAATTACTATGTCGTAAGCGGCACTAACTTCTGCAACTAGTTTGCTAAAGTTACTATGCATTAATAGCTCAGAAGGATTAGGTGGTACTTGTCCGCGCGTAATTACACTTAAGCCATCAACCTTGGTCGGTTTAGTAACTTGCTCTAGGTTTAAACGGCCCGATAGGTAGTCACTTAGGCCATTATCCCACTTTAAGCCAAACTGGGTTTGTAAGTAGCCTTTACGCATATCGGCATCTATAACCAATACCTTTTTGCCACTTTGAGCCAGTACAGCCGCTAAATTTACTGATACAAACGATTTACCTACGCTTGGGCTTGGGCCCGAAATTGCAATAATATTATTTTTAGATTCCATCATCGCAAAGTGTAAGCTAGTACGCAGACTGCGTAGTGCCTCAATAGCTAAATCGGCGGGGTTATCAAGTGCAAGTATCGACTTAGGTTTATTTACTTTGTTTTTGCGTACCTTTGCGGTAAAGCCGCTTAGTTTATCTTGGTAATCTGAGTGCGGTACACTTGCGTAAACAGGTATACCCAAGGCTTCTATTTCAGCAGGGTCTTCTACCCCTTTATGTATGGCTTTTTGTATAAGTACAATAGCTATAGCCAACATGCCACCTAGCATAGTTGCCATTACAACAATTAATGCTTTTTTAGGTTTTACGGGTTTACTGGTATTTACCTCGGCGTAGTCAATTACTCGTACATTACCCACAGTGCCTGCACGTACTATATCAAGTTCCTGTGTTTTACTAAGTAATAGTGTGTAAATTTGGTTACTTACTTCAACATCACGCTTTAAGCGCAGTAGCTCTTGTTGAGTTTCGGGTAGGTTACCTACCTCACCGATTAGCTCGTCTTTTTGCTTATTTACAGCCGCTACTTGCTCAATAATACTTTGATATGCGGGATGGTCCTTTTTAAATTTGCGCCCTAGCTCTAAGCGTTTTAAGTTAAGCTCTTGTAGTTTAGTTTCAAGCTTTACAACTTGCTCAAGCACGCCTTGCGTTTCAAGCGTTATATTTATTGATTGGCGTTTTATTTGGTAGTCGTTAAAGCGTTGCTCGGCAAACTCAAGTTGTTTTTTTATCTCTGGCAATTGCACTTCTAAAAATTCGAGTGACTTTTGCGCCTCTGCGCTGCTACGCTCAACATTACGGCGTACATAAATAGCTGCCACTTTATCTAGCACTTTTTCGGCATAGCTTGGTTTAGTACTTTGTAAGCTTAAGTTAATAATGCCTGAGTCTTTGCCTTTTTCACTTGCACCTATTTCTGCTTGAAGGTCTAAAATAGTATTCAGGCGATCTTTACGGGTAATTATAAACTCCGTACTTGGGCGTGCATTTAAACTGCGTATGGTTAAGTTAAATTTACCATTAGTGAGTTCTTCACCTACTTTGCCACTTAATATTTGTTCGCCATTATCATTTATTAGCACAACACCGTTGTTATTTTGCACTATAAGCGTAAATTCTTGCTCTATAGCGGTACGTGGTACATCAAACCTAAATACGTTTATGCTCTCTCCGCCCCAGGCGTAGCTGTTAGCGCCAAAACTTGGCTGGGCTAAATCGCCCTCTTCCATTGGGGTATATTTACGGTAAGCGCGGCTACCTATAAACGGGAATAACTTAGGCTCTGCTGTTACATCAAGTTTTAATGTATCTACCGCTTCACCTATAATACTGCGCGACTTTAATAGCTCAATCTCTGTTACCGCAGCCGATGTACTTTCAAACATGCCAGCCATGTCGTCAAAGCCCGGGACTGAGCCACCGCCATCTTCAACTTGTATCATGGCTGTTGCTTGGTACACTGGCGTGCTTAACACGGCATATACAACACCTATAAACATAAATAGTGCGGTAATTCCCACAATAAAGTATTTTCGGTCGAGCAATGTACCTAACAATGCCATTAAATCAATTTCTTGCGATGGCTGTGCTGTGTTATTAGTGCTTTTATTATTCGCGCTATTAGCGCTGTTATTCGGCTGAGCATTCATTAAATTAGCCATTCCTTATAAATACTTTTGCCAAGCGCTACACGCGCTGTCGATTAATGTATAAACGTGCTCAAAAGCCTCTTGGCTTTGGCGGTATGGGTCGGGTATTTCGGCGTTATTAATCCATTTTCCTAGTAAAAATGTTTTACCGCGCGCCTCGGGGTAGCGCGCATGTACGTCGTTTAAATGGCGCTCTTCCATCACTAGTATTACGCTGTTTTGCGCTACTAAGCTTGATGTAAGCTGCTGCCCTTGGTGAGCATCCATATTAACACCATGAGCGAGTGCTATTTGTTTGGCTTTTGCATCTGCGGGTTTGCCTTCAAGCGCTGTTAAACCCGCTGATGATACTTTAATATTTTTACCTTCGAGTTTTGCTTTTAATACATACTCACCTGTTGGGCTACGGCAAATATTGCCGGCACACACAACTAAAACAGAATCAAACATCTTAATAAATCCTTAGTTGTTAATGTCGTTTAAATTATCAACAGTCGCTACCGATGGTAATAATAAACTAATTACACGGTTCCAACGCGCAAGTGGCGCTGATGTTACATAAACTATATCGTGCGGTTGTAGTTCAAATTGCTCAGCCAATACCATTGCGGCTATATTTTTTGCATGCAACTGGTAAACATTAGCAATAATACCGGTTTGCTCAACATTACTTTTACGCAGTACAAATACACCATTAGCATCGGCTGTATTTTCGTTCAAACCGCCCGAATCGCTTAGCGCTTCGGCCAAGTTTAAGCCATAACGATTAAGGGTTACTGAACCGGCTCTTTTTACATCACCTAATACAAACACTTTTTGTGCGTCGTTACGACTCACATGCACTATATCGCCGTTTTGTAATAATCTGTTTTGCGAAATGTCACCATGGGCATAAAAATCATCAAGTTTAATAACTTCTGTTGTATTGCCACGGGTAAACGTTACTGTTCGCCAATCTGCTTCTTCTGTTAAGCCACCGGCTTGGCTTAGAGCATCTATTAAGGTAAGTGGAATTTCGGTTACTGGGTATACACCGGGCTGTTTTACTTCACCAGTCACATACGCTTTTTGGCTTTTAAAGCCAACTACTTTTACGTCTACTTGAGGATCTTCTATTACGCGGCTTAAACGTTTTACCAGCTCATTACGAACCTCACCAACCGTTTTACCTGCGGCAGGAATATTGGGAGCGTATGCGTAGGTTATTGTGCCATTTTTTTGTACACGGAAACCGTCAAATTCGGCCGTTCGCTGTACAGCAGCTGGTATTGTTAGCTCAGGATGATCCCATACACCAATGGTTAGTACGTCACCAACACCTAGTTTATATTCGTAGTTATTTACATTTAAACCCGCGGTACTCGAAAGTGGTTTAGCTGCTATACGCGCTTGATTTTGTTTATTTATTAGTAGCGAGTCAATTATTTGAATGTTTACTTTTTCGAGATCTTGTTCAAGGTTTTGTGTTTGCTCGCCTGAGTCTATACCTTCAAAGTGGCTGCCAGGTACTATTGTACAGCCGGTCATGCTTAGTATTGCGAGTATTGATGCGAGTGATTTACAGCTTAACGCCATTGTAGAATCCCAATTTTTTAATATTTCACTTACTCACCGACCTTGGTGAGCACTTGTATTTTTAACTGGCTAATTAAAGCATGGCTATAGTAGCGGCGCAAGATACGACTGTTCAGTAAACACGCAACCAGTTAAATAAATGTGAAAAGCATACCCGCAAAAAACCTCACTAGTATATTATTCTTAGGTTTTCACTTTCGGTTAATCTTTCTATCTGTAGTTAAGAGTTTGCGTACTGATTTATTTTAAACCTACAATCTCAGTGCTGCGTTTACCTTTTAACTAATATATTTACTGGTACTGTTAAATGAGCTGGTATACATAATTTTAAAATAAAATAGCTTTTTTAGCGCCACAAGCTTTAACCAGTACTTTAGTGAACAACTTAAAGACACTTTAACCTATTGATTATAAAAGCCGATTATTATTATTTCTTATTAATCAGGGTTACATAAAACAAAGTGCTAACTTTCTATAGTAAAGATTTAATTTGGTGGGGGCAGATTGTACTTGGTTGGGTCAAACTGCGCAAATAACACAGAGAGTTAAGTTTGGGGGTTTATGTGTAGGCAAGCTAAGCTTTTGTAAAAACTCTATCTCAACAGGCTACTTTCACACTAATTCACCTGAACTCTGGTTAATAAATTTGCTAAAACACTGAGTTAAAAGTATTTAAATTCATTTATTTCTAACCAGAGATTTTCAGTGAAAACAAGGCTGCATATATTTGCAGCCCTATATACTATATTGGTTTAAATATAATACTCATTAGAAAATTTCAATGCAGCTACAACTAATTTTTTTGCTACCGTTAATGACGATGCTTCTGCGTAACAACGAAGTTCGGGGGCATTACCTGAAGGTCTAAGGTGCACTATTTCATCATTAATTAACGTTACTCTTAAACCATCGGTTGTATCAATTGCTGAGTGTACTTGCAATCCTAATCCAGAAGTCAGTACTTCAACATTTTGTGTTAACACACTAATCAGCTCACGACTTTTATCGGTAGGGAAGTTTTGTAACCTATCACTTGCAACAAATCGATTTGGTAATGCTAATAGCTGATTTGATATACATTTGTTTTGAGCCAAAACTAACAACGCTGGTAGTAATGCATCTCGCGTTGGCAATGCCGTTAATCTTTTACCATTAACCTCAATATCAGAACCAAGTAGGTAACCACCATTTGCTTCAAAACCAGCAATACGAGTAAAATGTGCTTTTAATTCATTAAACTCTGCTATTACATAAGGCGAGCCTATTTTTGTGCGCGTAACCTGTTTAAAACTATTTGATTTTTCTATCGCAGTATTACAGCTTACGGGTACTGCCAGTGCTTCTATATTTAATAGTTGGCTTGTAAGCAACCCTAGAGTATCACCACTTAGCCAGTGACCTTTTTCATCAGCTAATAATGGACGGTCTCCATCTCCATCGGTAGAAAATATTGCATCAAAGCTGTGCTCTTTTGACCAGTTGAGCGCTTTTTCTCTATCCTCATCCGACACAGCTTCTGTATCAATAGGTACAAAAACATCACTTCGCTCTAAACTAATTACATTGGCACCGAGGCTTTCAAACAATGGTTTATAAATATCGCGCCCCGCACTTGAATGCTCATATATACCTATTTTTTTACCTGCCAATGCGTCGCTATTAAATAATTCGCTGTAACGCTGTATGTAAGCACTTCTTGCTGCCTGACTTTCACATAGCTCTGCTAAGTCTTGACTCAGCGTAATAAATTCTACCGATGCACTTAAAATACTTTGTTCATCTATTTTAGTAATTTCACCATCAGGGCGATAAAACTTTAGGCCATTTCTGTCAAATGGTATATGGCTGCCTGTTACCATTATGCATGGCATATCATCCAGCATTGCTTTATATGCTAAGGCTGGTGTAGGTATTACGCCGTAATATATTACGTTTACATTAAGTTGTTTTAATCCTTCAGCACAAGCTTGTGCTATGGCGTAGCTGCTTGGACGGTTATCAATTGCTAGCGCGACTGTATTAAAGCTAAATTTTGTTTCAATCGATTTAATAAATGCGATTGAAAAAGCTGCACATACATCTGGAGTAAAGTTAGTAACCAGCCCACGTGCGCCACTTGTGCCAAAAGCAATATCACTTTGCTCAATTATGATTTTTGTATCCATAATTTATCCTTTTACTCGCCCGTAACGATCTTCAAAGCGCACTATATCATCTTCACCTAGATACGAGCCTGATTGAACTTCAATAAGCTCTAAATCAACTTTCCCTGGGTTTTCGAGTGCATGCACCGCTGTAATGGGAATATAAACCGACTCATTTTCTGTTACAAATTGCTCTGTGTCGTCGATTTGTACTTTAGCGGTGCCTGATACAACAATCCAATGCTCTGCGCGATGATGATGCATTTGTACACTTAGCTTAGCGCCAGGCTTTACCGTTATACGTTTAACTTGAAAACGCTCACCATTATCAACCGAATCATACTTACCCCAAGGACGATATACTTCACGATGCATGGTTGCTTCTGAACGATTTTCAGCTTTTAATTGCTGTACGATCGATTTTACATGTTGTGATTGGCCTTTGTGCGCTACAAGTACGGCATCTTTGGTGTTTACTATGACTAAGTTTTCAACACCTACGGTGGCAACAAGTTTGTCTTCGCCAAACACAAGGGTATTTTTAGTATCAACGGCTTTCACATCACCAGTAAATGCATTGCCATTTTCGTCTTTAGTTGATACTTCCCACAACGCAGCAAAACCACCTACATCACTCCAACCTGCATCCATAGGCACAACAACCGCATCTTGGGTGTGTTCCATTACGGCGTAATCTACTGATTCATCAGGGCAAGCTTCAAATGCAGCTCTATCTACACGAATAAAATCTAGGTCGTTAGACTGTATTTCAATTGCTTTTTTACAAGCATTATAAATATCAGGACGAAACGCTTTTAACTCGGCTAGATAACGGCTCGCTTTAAATAAGAACATACCGCTATTCCAGTAATAATCACCACTGGCAATATAGTGTTTTGCAGTTTCTAAATCTGGTTTTTCAACAAAGCTGTCTACTACAAAACCTGTACTAAACTCTTCGCCACGTTTTATATAGCCGTAACCTGTTTCTGGTTTATTGCCAACAATACCAAATGTGACTAACTTACCTTGCTTTGCAAGCTCTGAGGCTTTGTTAACGCTTTGATGGAACGAAACGATATCATCTATTATATGATCGGCAGCAAGTACAAGCAGTAATGGGTCTTCGCCTTTTTCAATTGCTTTAAAGGCAGCGAGTGCTATTGCAGGGGCTGTATTACGCCCTACTGGCTCTAAAAATATACCGCTATGCTTTACACCTAATTGACGTACTTGCTCTGCGGCAATAAAACGATGCTCTTCGTTACAAATTAGCATAGCTGGACTATGCACAAGACCATTCAATCGACTTAATGTATCTTGCAGCATCGTATGTTCGCCGCTTAGCGATAAAAACTGTTTTGGGTAATTGCCACGAGAAAGCGGCCATAAGCGCGTGCCTGAGCCACCCGCCATTATAATAGGTGTAATAGTCATAATGCTGCCTATATTATTTAAAAAGTTCGTCCAACCAAAGGGACAAGGTAAGAGGTACTGTGGAAATATTGCCATTCGATAACTGCTTAACAAACGCGCTTTTTTTATTTGTACTCCACAAATTACAATGGGTTCTATCTAGAATATCAACGGCTGTAATAGGTTGATGTAATAATATATAAGGGTTAGTAGTTAATAAATTATAATTTAAGCTTAGAGTCTCCCAAGTCCTCATTGTTAGACCTGATTGTCCTTTATGATGTATGTCTATAATAAAACAACTATTAGAAAAAACATCACTCATCTTATCTCTAGTAATAATATCAAATGTAAACCACTCTTTAGGGCACTTCCTTATGTAAGGGTCAAGCAAATAAAATACAATAAATTGTATTTTGCTCTGAAAGTAAATTTTAATAAAGGATGTAGTTAGAGCGTTTTTTTCATTTTTTAACAGATTGTATAGTAACTTTGCTCTATCACCATGGTGGCTACCGATGAAACTAAACTGATAAGTATAGCTAGATTTTTCACATGAAGGTGCTTGCGTATTATCATCCGAATAAAATAACGGTACGTAATCTAACCTATATTGCTGGCAATCAGCAAAATCGAATGACATAGCTTTATCTGCTAATTCAGCCAATTTAACAAAGCCTTTCGAGTTAGCAATAGAATCCCAACAATACACTATGACACGAATATTAGGATTCAAACTCTTTATACTCTGTATAAAAAATGGAGAAATAGAAGTACCTTTAATAATAAAGATAGTAGTAATATCATGTATTAAAGAAGTTAATTGGTCGAGTAATTGTTGACTATAGCGACGTGAAATATAATCGTTATAGTTAGCTACGTTATATTTAATTAATGCTTTTTCAATAGAAGAGCATAACGGCCTGTCCGAAAAAGAATGAACCTTAGCAAAACGTTTTTCAAGTTGGTTTTCTATTAATGCTTTATAATCAAAAAAATCAGGGCAAATTAATACTACATGACTATTTTTATTCATGAATTGCTAACCATTTTTTTTGTTCAAAGTTATAAGTTTTAATAACTTTTGCAGGGTTACCTACTGCAATTGAAAAAGCTGGAATGTTTTTAGATACCACTGCATTAGCGCCAATTATTGCATTTTCTCCAATAGTAACACCAGGCAAAACAACAACACCTTCTCCTAACCATACATTTTGCTCTATCACTACTGGTGTACTCGTTAGTGGTCTATCTTTGCATATGACTAAAGGATCTGAGTGTAAGTTACCACTGTAACCACCATGATTAAGATCAGTAATAAACACTCGACTAGCTATTAAAACGTTGTTGCTAATTATCACACTTTTTAGAGCGGCTATATGTACCGAGTCATTAACTTGGCAATTATCACCAATAGTAATGTTAATTTCACCATGCTTCCCATGTGCTTCAAAGCGACAATAGCGACCAGTCGTAAATTCTTTACCAACAATAATATTTTGTTTACCACGGCACTCAAATGGACGCCGAATTATTTTTGCTTGCTTAAATAAAAAATAAGTTAATACTTTCTCATAAATTAATGACAAAACACCAAAAACACCATAGTGTTTAATTAAATCAACCAAAACCTGCTCCTTTACAAAGGTAGTGTATTAAGTTCGTTATAAACAGCAAGAGTGTCTTGATAGCATTTCTCCCACGAAAAACGATTAGCCTGCTCAAGCCCTCGGAGAATAATATCCTTGCGTGTATGTTCATTGTTCAATGTACAAAATGCTTGGTTAAAACTCGCTAGGTCGGCTTGCTTAGTTAGTATAGCGGCAGAGCCTGCAACTTCAGGGATAGAAGAAACATTGACTGCAATAACAGGACAACCTGAACGCATAGCTTCGATAACTGGAATGCCAAAACCTTCATAACTAGATGGATAAAAGAGGCAATGAGCGCGATTGTATACTTGATTAAGCTCTTCATCGGTTAAACGACCAAGCCATTTATAGCGTCCTGGAATTTTTGATTCGAGCAACTGAACTTCCTCGTCCGATAACTTTCCCCCACCAACAATAGATAGCATTAATTCAGGTTGGTGTTTTAAGGTTTCTACGGCTAAGGTAAAATTTTTATACCACCCACGAGCACCAATAAACACTACTTCATTAGTTTTTTCTACACTACTTAGACGATGGTAATCAGGAGAAACCCCATTGTAAACTACTCTAATTTTTTTGGGGTCAATAGGGCAAAATTTCATTAGATCATCGGCGGTGTTTTGTGACACACAAATAACTAAATCACTATTACGTATAGCCCTGAATTTTTGCCAAGAGTGCATCCATTTAGCAGGACCTTTTCTATAAAGCTCATAAGTAAAATCGTGTACCGTGGTCACTGTTTTCACTTTTTGTTTGGCTAAACGATAGTGAGTAGAGTGAAAAACCGTATCACTAGTAACATCCTTAAGTACTACATCTCGCCATCGTTCCTGCCATTTAGGAATATGACAACTCACTTTAGTATTTTCACCAAATAACGGGATATTACCTTCTTTATCTTTAAATTTAATATAGTTAAGATTGATTTTATTTTTTTGCAACAAAGTCAGTATTTGAGCGAAATAAACCGTACAACCTCCATTATCTTGTAAGTTTTCGATTATGCCATCAACAATTACTTTCATTTTTTTCCAACTTAATTTTTGATTTTTGAACAGTGAAATAAAATATACTTATCAAAAAAATATACATCAAAGGACTAAAGTAGCCTACGCCACGAATAAAAAACTCAAGAAAACTAGCTAAAAAAATGGCATAAAAAAATATATCCATTTTATCAAACGATTTTTTCTTTCTCAGCCTTAAGAATATTCTTAAATAAAACACTAAATAACAACATAAGAATGCTATACCAAATACACCAAACTCCCCAACAAGTTTAGGTGCAGTTGCCCCTCCATCAAACTGGTTAATGTTAAAACCAAGCAATGAATAAAGTTTGTCCGATACAGACCCCGAAACGGTTGTAACGCCAAATTGCTGAAAGCCTCCACCAAGATATGACTGAGTAGTTAATGTTTCAATTGCATTTTGCCAACCCTGAAATAAAACCAATACAGACAAATTATCGTTATCACCAGAAAGCACAAGCCGGTCAGTAAAATAACTCAAACTATCAATACCAAATATGGCAATTAAAGCAGCTAAAAACAGAATGAATAACGAGATTGCAAATATCAGATTGTGTCGTGTCGAAATAGTAAAAGCTAACATTACCCCTATAAGGAGAGTTAAATTTTGAATATATCCAGCCCATCCACCTACAACGAGTAGCAGCAACAAAGCTTTATATCGAGAAAGTGTTAAACAGAAATAAATTAAAAATGGAGTAAGAACTAATGCAAAATGCGAGGGTTCTAAAAACAAAAATGTTGGCTTTGCTAATCCTGTAGCTAAAAAATCTATTTTTGTAAGACTAATCAATCCATTTATTAACAAAATTATAAAGCTAACTTTAACAGCACCATAAAAGTGACTGTTCTGGGAGTTATATTTTAAATATAAAGCAGCCAAAAATGCTGACAGCGCCACAATAAATAAGCAAGCAAAGCTGAAGATAAACCGATTAGTATCAATTTCAACCAACATTGGTAGTTGTTGGTTTACAATAAACAGATGTAATGTGATAGAAAAACAACAAAAAAAGATCATTAACAATACAAAAATAGTACTTCGTTCGAATTCTAGCGTTCTATTTAAATAAAAATAAATACCCAGAATAAATATAATGCACAAAGAAGCGGCAACAATACCAGGCGTAAAAGATGATTGTCCGAGTAATATCATTGTCAATGAAGGAAAAAATAGCACCATTGAAAATATAAAAAACATTAACAATGCTTCTAAATTACTATTCTTACATTTTAAAACCATCCGCCATCCCTTTTTTAATCGCCTTTTTTATTTCAGAGGGGGCTGACATCAACCTAATACTTCGGGTTAAGACTGTATAGGCTAAACTAATATATTTTTTTATACCTTTAATATTTTTACGGATAAAGTAAATTCGATTGCGTGAAAGGTGATAGGCACCAAAATAAGATAAACCACCTCCAGTTGAACTACCTACTTTATGATGAATAACTACATTAGGTAATAGCTCAACCTTATATCCAGCTTGGTTACAACGAAATAAAAAGTCTGTGTCATCATAATAGGCAAAATATTTTTCATCCATACAGCCAACTTTCCCAAGTAAAGATGCTGTCACTATTAAAAAACAAGTTGGAGCATAATCAAATGCAGCCCGTTGAATACTGTTCGGAATATACTCGCCATCTATATTATAATGCGGGGCTACAGCTTTAATAGTGTCGATATACCCGCCAGCGTACCATATTTTTTTTGCAGGATAATTTAGAATAACTGGACTACACATATCAAGCATATCGGAATCCATACTGTTTACTAAACTCGAAAGTACATTTTTATCATCGAAGATTAAATCATTGTTAATAAATAATATCAGGTCACAACCATCATTTAAGGCGGCATTTACTCCCTGATTGTTTCCCGCAGCAACTCCTACATTGTCGCCTTTATTATCAATAAATGTTACTGAGATTTGATAATGCTCGGCTAACTCACGAGCCTTTGCCAAAGGTTCAGGGACTGTACTATTATCAACAATATACACTTGGTACTGTTCATAACTTTGACAAGATAAACTAGTGAAAAAATCATCTAAGACATCTGGTGCATTAAACAAAACAGTGACTA
Source organism: Pseudoalteromonas sp. S3431 (assembly GCF_000690035.1). Taxonomy (NCBI): domain Bacteria; kingdom Pseudomonadati; phylum Pseudomonadota; class Gammaproteobacteria; order Alteromonadales; family Pseudoalteromonadaceae; genus Pseudoalteromonas; species Pseudoalteromonas sp. S3431. Next base: position 28,569 of record NZ_JJNY01000030.1, on the reverse strand, counting down.
AACCCAATCTTTTATATTGATTCATAGCTAACTTTTTTCCAAGATTTACTTTCATGACAATAACGTTTGATAATTTTTGCAGGAGCCCCTGCTACGATACAGAAATCAGGCACATCTTTTGTGACAACTGAGTTTGCTGCGACTACTGAATTTTTACCGATACAAGCACCAATAATACATACATTTTCACCGATCCAAGCCCCTGATTTAATAAGAACATTACGATGGTATTTTACAGGTTGGTGAATTATCGGTACTGAAATCGATTCGTAGTTGTGTAAATTATCTGAAATATAAACTTTATCAGCAACTAACACTGAATCTTCAATTATCACCTTCCTAACAGCAACAATATGAACATAATGGCCAATGTAACAATCATTTGAGATAACAAGCTGTGGATCATTATCATCAATTTTAAGCGCTAATAGCCAAGCATCAGGCATAAATGATGTTCTACAACCTAAATCAATATACTTCGCACCTTGAATATTTCTAGGCTTGTAGATAGTCGTTTTTTTACCAAATGACTTGAAATCTCGCTTAAATAAAATATTCCATAATAATAGGTAAATACGACGATTTACTTTATAGATAAACTCATACATGTGAATTATCAACCTTGGATAAATATTCATTTAAGCTAATATCATCGAATTCCCACCACGGAATATTAGTTACCTCAGGTTGAGTTCGATACTTAATTATCTTTGCAGGGACTCCGGCGACTATAGCGTAGTCATCAACATTCTTAGTAACGATAGAACCGGCAGCAATAACAGCACCATTACCTACAACAACACCATCCAAAATGATTGCATTTAATCCAATCCATACATCGTTACCTATAGTGACGGTTTCTGATTCGAGAAATGGTTTTGATCTTGAAAAATGCCTATAAGGAAAAATAGTATTACTAGAGAAGGTTGATGGGTGTGTAGAAACCCAATCAAGCGGGTGTAATCCAATGCCAATTTTAACGCCATCAGCAATAGAGCAATAACTACCAATTATTGCGTTGCTCACAGTTCCCTTACCAGCAAAGTAAGTGTATTTCCCTATTGATGAGTGGGATATATCTATTTTTTCAAAAAGTATTGTCTTGTCCGCAAAAATAGAACTTTTATTTAACTTTTTATAATAATTAGACTTTATCACAACTAAGGAATCTCTAATTAGTTGCTTTAGTTTCATTAACAATACCTTTAACTTTCGCAAAATATTTACTCATATAGTACCCAGCAGCAATACTTACAAAGACCTGTGTTAATTGCAAATAGATGCGATATTCATCACTTACATAATCAAAGGAGAAAATTGAGATTACAGCTACTGAAGGTATTAGCAGAAATGACAAGAATATAAATAAAGCACTTTTATCTAAAATAGTTTCTTTTGAGTATTTTATTGCATACACCAACATAATGACTAGTGCAGACAGTATTGTTGAATATGCGATACCTATAGCTCCAAATTCTTTCACAAAACATATTGAACAAACTAAATTTAATACACCTTCAATAACCGGGAAGTGTGCAATTTTAAGCTGATGGCCATTGGCAACTAACTTCATACCATAAGGAGCAATAACCATTCGAATCGAAAATGCGACTAATAAATAGTTGAAATAGTTATTAGCAAGTTCACCATTACTGTCGCCAACCCAAAGCTGAAGAATTTGCAAAGAAATATAATTAGAAATGTTAACACCCAAAAATGTTGCCAATGCAAAAATTATTGACAATGACATAACAAGCTCATCAACTCCCTTTTTATTATCTGCCCCATTCAACTTTACTATTGGTTGAATAATCGGGTTAACAATCGCACCTAATAGACCAACGATTGCATTCACCATGGTCATTGCTAATACAAAATAGGGGAGATTTTCAAAGTCATAAATAGAAACAACGAAAATACCTATTCCTGATATAAGAAACTGAGCAAAATTCCAAATAGTTAGCCCACCGAAGAACTTAATAAGTTCGTCAATTTTACCTTGCAAACCAAATGAAAAATGATGTTTTTGAAAAGTACGAAACTGTTTGTACATAAATAGATATGAAAGCACATTAATCACAAAGTAACTGGATGCAATGGCAATTAAGCCATAGTCGGCTAAAAATACTACTGCTATACCAATAAACACTCTGGATATAAGATTAATATTTGCCGTGACATAGTTTTTTTCTATGCCTATGAAGTAACCAATGACTACTGTAGAAAATATACCGAGAATAAATGAACTGAAAACCAATATGAATGAGATTATTGAATCAAAAACAATATCATTTGGGATGTTGGCGAATATAGATTCAAAGTTTACTATAATGACAGTTAACAACAGCAAGAAAAATACAAAAATACACAAAATGATATTAAAGTAGTTATTAATAACTCGATTTAACCCTAGCTCATCATTGTTAAACTTGAACTGAGAGGTAAAGCGGCCTATCGTTATTTGCCCCGCCACACCAAAAATGCTCACAGCAATACCCGCCTGTAGGCATATTGACCAAACTGAAAACTCTTCAAAGCTTAGTGTATTTATCAAAAATGGGGATATAACAATACCTAATATTACATTAGAAAAACCATTGATTATATTAGCTAAAGAATTTTTCAATAAACGATTAAACCCACTCATTAATTGATACTTAACACTTTTGTAAATTCAACAATCATTTCTTGTAAATCCGCTAATACATTTTTAGGGCTGTAGTTTGGAATTATATGACTTATTAATGCTATATCAGTTGGTGGAAAGACCTCATTTGGAAAATCTATTTCATGCCATACAATTTCACATTGTGTATGTTCTTGTAGCATGTCTGCAATTTGTTGTGCTGTTATATTATAACCCGCAGCAATGTTAATTATTTGGTTATCGCATTGTTCACTTGAGGCAATTGTAATACAACAAAAAGCAACGTCTTCCACTGAAACATAATCTTTAGCATACCCCTTAGGAATATACATATCTACTTTTCTATGATTAATAGCATTACGTGTGATAGCAGGTAAAAAAAGAGGACTGTTTAACGCCACGCCATACACATTACTCGGTCTTACGATACTAACGTTACGACCACTTTTAAGGCATAGCTCTTCTGCTACTAACTTTGTCAAATTGAATAGTCGCCTATTATCATCTACACAAACAGTTAAGTTTTCATGTTCACTTGATAGTGCCTGGTTCATGTATACGCGAGTAGAGGAGACGTAAAGTAAGCGCTCAAACTTTGCTTGTTGTAAAATCTGCGCAAGTAAACTGACATTGGCCTCCAAAACAGAAAATGGTGTGTTTTTACAATCACCAACACCAGAACAGTAAATTACAATTCCTAAGTCGGATTCAAAAATTGCACTATCACCTCTTTTGGGAACGTTAACTGTATGCCCTAGATCATTTAGCTGATTCACTATTTCAGAACCAATAAAACCACGCCCGCCAAATACCGTATACAATGCCATTATTTATCCCACCCATTTATTAGCTTGTCTTTAATCTCGCTAAATGTTGGCTGAATTTTATCTTTATCAGACAATAGTGGATTATTAAGTGGCCAATGTATTGCTAATTCAGGGTCATTCCATAATAAGCCACTTTCGTCATTTGGATCGTAATAGTCGGTACACTTATACTGAAAGTCAGCGGTTTCACTTAATACACAAAAGCCATGAGCAAAACCAGGTGGAACGTAAAATTGTAGTTTGTTCTCACCAGTTAATAAAACAGCTTCGTGCTGACCAAATGTATCTGAGTGTGGACGTAAATCAACGGCAATATCAAACACCTCACCTTCGGTAACGGATACTAATTTCCCTTGAGGTTTGTTTTTTTGAAAGTGCAGGCCTCTTAATACCCCTTGAGTTGAGCGGGAGCGATTGTCTTGCACAAAATCTGCATTTATTCCAGCGGCTTTATAGCGTTCTGCTTGAAACATTTCATAAAAAAAACCTCTTTCATCACCGAAAACTTTAGGCTCTATGATGACTAAATCTTTTATTTTGGTCTTAATAACGTTCATATTTTTATCTTTTAATAACTATTTTGTGATGTTCAATAAATATTGACCATAACCAGTTTTTGCCAAGTCATTACCTATACGATAAACTTGCTCTCTAGTTAACCAACCTTGCTGTAATGCAATTTCTTCTAGGCAAGCAATTTTAAAGCCTTGACGTTTTTCAACTGTTTGAACAAATTGGGATGCTTCTAGTAGCGAATCATGAGTACCAGTATCAAGCCATGCAAAGCCTCGTCCCAATTGTTCTACGTTTAAGGTACCTTGTTCTAAGTAAGCTTGATTTACGCATGTTATTTCTAGCTCACCACGTGATGATGGCTTAACATTCTTAGCTATGTCGATAACTGAATTATTATAAAAATATAAACCAGTTACTGCCCAATTCGATTTAGGATTTTTAGGTTTCTCTTCTATGGACAATGCTTTAAAGTTTTCGTCAAACTCTACAACACCAAATCGTTCAGGATCCATTACTTGATAACCAAAAACACTCGCGCCAGTTAAATTTTCAGCAGCATGTTTAAGCTGTTTACCAAATGCCTGTCCAAAAAAGATGTTATCACCTAAGGCCAAGCACACGTCATCTGTGCTAATAAAATCTTCACCTATAATGAATGCTTGTGCTAACCCATCAGGAGAAGCCTGAACTTTGTAAGTAAGGTTTATACCAAACTGAGAACCATCTCCCAATAAACGAATAAAGCCCTCTTGCTCTTCTGGTGTTGTGATAATTAATATTTCATTAATACCAGCCAGCATTAATACTGATAATGGATAATAAATCATTGGTTTATCGTAAATCGGTAATAGCTGCTTCGATACACCTTTTGTTATTGGGTGCAAACGCGTACCAGAGCCACCCGCTAAAATAATCCCTTTCATATTATTCCTCATTCTTATTAATTAAACTTCCTAAACGTTCACGCTGATAAGAACCATCTTGAACATTTTTACACCACTGCTGATTATCCAGATACCATCGAATAGTTTTTTGTAAGCCTGTTTCAAATGTTTCAACTGGCATCCAATTTAACTCACTACTCATTTTTGATGAGTCTATAGCATAGCGTCTATCGTGACCTGGCCTGTCTGTAACATACGTAATTTGATCAGCATACTTTGCTTCTTTCGGCACTAAAGTATCTAAAATACTACAAATAGTTTGTACCACTTCAATATTTTGCTTTTCGTTGTGACCACCGATATTATAGGTTTCACCGACTTTACCTTCAGTTACTACTTTATATAAAGCACGCGCATGATCTTCTACATACAACCAATCTCGAATTTGGTCACCTTTACCGTAAATTGGTAATTCTTTACCTTCAAGTGCATTCAAAATAACCAGTGGTATTAATTTTTCAGGGAAATGATAAGGTCCATAATTATTAGAGCAATTAGTAACTATTGTAGGAAAACCATATGTTCGTAACCAAGCTCGTACAAGGTGGTCACTCGATGCTTTACTCGCTGAGTAAGGACTACTTGGAGCATATGAAGTTTGCTCGGTAAATAAAGGTAGTTCACCCGTTTGCTCATCAGGATGTGGTAAATCCCCATACACTTCATCAGTCGATATGTGGTGAAACCTAAAGTCTTGTTTAGCCTTATTTTCTAGCGAATTCCAATAATCACGTGCTGCTTCCAATAAATTATAAGTGCCTACAATATTAGTTTGAATAAACTCGGCTGGCCCTGTAATAGAACGATCGACATGGCTTTCTGCGGCTAAATGCATTACTGCATCTGGTTTGTGCGTTACAAACAACCGATCAAGCTCTATCCGGTTACAAATATCAACCTGCTCAAAAGTATAACGTTCACTATTATCCACCGATTTAAGCGATTCTAAATTACCTGCATAAGTGAGCTTATCAAGGTTAATAACTGAATCATTTGTATTATCAATGATATGACGGATAACAGCCGAACCAATAAACCCTGCACCACCTGTAACTATAATTTTCATACAACCTACTTTTAATTCGTAAAAACTTAACGACCCATTCCAAATATTACTGTTTTAACTGTCAGTAATAATATTTTCAGATCTAACATACTCGAATGATGCTTAATATAATAAATGTCATATTTGTGTTTCCAAACAGCGTCCTCAACTGACGCTCCATAAGGATATCTAACCTGAGCTAAACCAGTAACGCCCGGCTTAACAGCATGACGGAAACGATAATATGATATCTCTTTTTCCAAGTCTGCTATAAACACCTCTCGCTCAGGCCTGGGCCCTACTATAGACATTTCACCTTTGAGAACATTAATTAATTGTGGTATTTCATCAATACGTGTTTTTCGAATAAAATTTCCAACTTTTGTTACTCGCGCATCATTTTTACTAGCCCATTGAGCGCCATTTTTCTCTGCATCGTTCCGCATAGAACGAAACTTATACACACAAAACTCAACATTGTACTGACCCGTTCTTTTTTGTTTAAAGAAAATAGGGCCGGGGCTTTCTAATTTAATAAAAAGAGCTGTTAATAATGATATAGGTAAAGTAACAATCAAAATTAATATTGAACTAACTATATCTGTAAATCTTTTTGTTATTTGAGTTCGCTTTTGAGACAAAATTGAAAAAGCTTTTTGATGTAAAAAGTAACTGCTGTGTAATAACCTTACTTCGGTATATTTCAATCTATCATCTAAATAACTTACTAAAGGTTCAACCCATGCTCCACATTCGGTAGCTTTAACTAAAAAATCCCTCTCTTTTTCACCCAAGTCTCCGCTTTTATAATGACAAATTATTTTTTTACTAAAATCTAAAATATCATAATCATTAACAATTATATCAAAACCATAATCGTCAATAACTTCACCTATGTTGAAGGCACATTCAACTGGACAATATACATAAATAATCTTTTGTGTAAGTGCTTCTTTTTTTGATTTAAAGCGTTTGTTTAAAAAAAAGGGAATTTTTTTCATTTCACTATCATCTCGTTTTTAATTGGCATATCACTCTGCCTCATAGATTAACTTTATTATATAAATCATAATGATATGATAAAAATAGGATTGACTAATCATTTTTTATAAAGTACCGAGTTAAAACAATCATTATTGAAAAGAAAGCACCTATCATTGTACCAAGTATAATTATCAGTACTCGTTTAGGTTTAGACTTCGTTTCAGGAACTAGTGCTGGATCAACTGTTTTAAAAACATATTCATCACGCACTTCAGCAAACATGATGGTTTTAGCTTGTTCTTCAACCAGCTTATATAAAACAGCGCGTATATCTGCAATTTTAGTTTGTTCTAATTGCCGAGTTAAAAACTGAGTGCTTTTATTAGCCTCAATAACATCTCGTGCTTTCATGGTTTTATTTATGTCTTCAACTAACCAATTAATCCATTGTTGTGCAATAAAAGGTGATACGTGTTCAATGGAGAGAATTACCATCCCAGTTTCTTTATCCGTCTTTATTGCAATTAATTTAGTAAACTCTTTGTATGCTTCTTGCATTGACGGCTTTGGTTTATAGGGTGCTTCAACTTCTCGTACCCATTCCCTTAAATTCACGTCATAAATTTCATCATCGTAAATCACTTTATTTTCTAATAGATTCCAAGATTTAGCTGCCATCAAATCACGTAAAGCATCGTGATTTTGTATAAATTCAGTAGTGAATTTACGTGATTTCAACACTTCAATCGCCAACTTGGTTTTAGTATCTGAACTTCCACCCAGACTAACGCCAGCCAAACTTGCTAATCCACCAAATTGACCTGCCAGACCACCTAAACCACCTGACTGCTCTTCTTCAGCAGGCGCTAATAAAGCCTCTGATTTGTAAATATTCGGTTGGCTTATTGCATATATTACTGATGCAACGGAAAATGCAGCGGTAATACTTATTATTAACCATTTTCTTTTCCATATTGCAGAAAATAGTCCATGCAGATCTAATTGCTCTTTCGTAGTATTTTGATTGTCAGTCTTTTGCATTTTTTCACTTACTTTATTTTGTATATAAACACCTCCAAAGCATATAGCAAGGAGGCCTAATTATAATAAATTAAAGACTACCAATCGCAGCAACTGCTACACCTAGCTGATAAAGAATCTGCGTTGCTGTGCTCCATAGCGTTAGCTTATCCATATGCCCTGCATCCATTGGTATTACTATTGTGTCACCTGGTTCTAACTGGTCAGCATTATTTGCTGCAAACCAGCCACCTGTATTAGGGATTTTTACTGAACCATTGGCTTTAATAATATAAATACGGTCTTCAGCCGCACGCTCTTTAAGGCCACCACTTAGCGCTATATAATCATCAACACTCACACCAGCTTGATAAAGGTGAGACGTAGAGTAATTAACTTCACCTATGATGCTTATAGAATCACGCTTACTTGGTACATAAAGCGTATCACCATCTTGTAATACTAAATTTTGCTGATTACTCACTATACGAGGAAGATCGATAACTAAACGCCCTACAGCTTCAACATTTGCTAAATCGTTTAACAGTTTATCCATTTCATCATAAGAAAGGGTATTGCCGCTTACGGAGTTTTGGAAGCTTTTTGATGCAATATCTCGTCGAAGTTCTGTAGACAAACGAGCTAGTTGCTCTTGTTCCTGTTTTTTAATCGATTTACGTGTAAATACCGCAGCTTTTTGCTCTGCAAATTGAGAGAAGCCACCTGCACGCTCTAATAAATCAGTTAGTTTTTCACCGCGACGAATAGTATAAGTACCAGGGAATTTGAGCTCACCTTTTAATTCTACTTTTACGTTTTCTTGCCAGTTGGGAATGGCGAAAATATTAATGCTATCTTTACTGCGTAGTATAATATTATTTTGTAAGTCACCTTTCATGGCGCCTTCAAGATCAAACCTTACATGTTCAACCTGAGATGCATTACCAGACACGATGCGTGTAATTTCTGCTTGCTTAATAAAGGCAGACTCTAATAACCCACCTGAGGCTGTCACTAAATCAACAACTTCGCCGCCCACCGTTAACGGGTAAATACCTGGATAAGTTACATTGCCACTAATTTCAACCAATTTCATTGCTTCGCTAACAGAAGCTTGTTGTTTAAATTTAGCAATAATAGGCGCTAATAAGTTATGGCGACTAAATGACGCATACTCTTGAGCTTTAAGCTCTTGTTCTTCTTCTTTTGCTTTACGTTTAGATATTTCAGCAATAGTTAAAATTTTATTGTCTTCAAGTACAAGCTCTTCGTCTTTTTGATTTATACCTATATATTTTTCGAACTCTTTTTGTTCAAACTTATGCCATTGCTCTGCTTTAGTTTGCTGCTCTTGTTGCTCTTGGCTTAATGCCATATTTGCTAGCGCAGACAACTCAGCTTCTTTCTCTTCAAAGCGGCTAAATACAATTATTTTATCGTTTGCTTTAAGCTGTAGGTTATTTGCGGTGTTTTTAACTATTGCTTGCGCTATATCAAATTGGTGCGCTTCTATGTCACCATTAATATTTGTTTCACGAATAAGTAAGCCGTAACTTAAATCTGCTTGTGGGAGTAAGTCGCCACGTACTGATTTTAGAACGTCGGAAATACGTTTTCCTTGGTACCATTGATAATTACCCGGGCGCGCTACTGCGCCAATCAAGCTAATAGTGTTTTGGTATTGAGAGCTAACAGTGTTAAAACGAATGCGGTCGCCATCTTGTGGAATATAATTAATTTGCGGTTTTGAAAAATCTACCGATAGCACTTCTTTACGATCATAGTTAAAGCGCTCTACCACTGCATTTTTAGCATAAGCGTCTGCCTTAAGGCCACCTGCCATAATTAGCAATTGCTGAGCAGTCTCACCTTTTTTAAGTTCAAATATAGCGGGACGTTTTACTGCACCTTCAACGATGACCTGTGATCCTACTGATGGTATAAACACAACATCGCCAGGCTTTAATACGATGTCGTTACTGCTATCGCCATTAATAAGTAAGTCGTAAAGGTCAAAATTTGCTACAACCTTGCCTGCGCGTTTAACTTGAATATTACGCAGTGAAGCAATATCAGACACGCCACCACTTACAAATAATGCGTGCGAAACAGTTGTTAATGAAGAAACACTGTAGCTACCAGGCTTATACGCTTCACCTAGCACTAAAATGCGCATACTGCGAAGTTGACCAAGCGATACAAATGCTTTTACACCAATAACTTCTTGCTCTACTTTTGCATTAATTAACTCTTTTACTTCAGCAAAAGTAAGGCCAGCCACTTGAACTGGACTTAAGTCAGGAATATTAAGTCGCCCTTCACGGTCAACGGTTATGTCGAAGCTTTCACTTTCTTTACCATAAAAATTAATTCTTAGTTGATCGCCGCGTCCAATTAAGTACGTATCAGGAACAGCTGCATTTTCACTTGGCATGAATGTTGTAGGTTCACCTGCAAATAACGCATAACCAAAAGGCTTTATTTCGTCTACTTTTGGTTTAAAGCGCTCTTCATCTGTAAGCTGTTCCGGCTCAGATTCTGAGCGTTGGCCGATAGTCGGCTGTTCAGTTTCAACCTGTTCGCTTGATTGATTTGTACCTGTGATTGTAGATAAGTCAACACCGTACTGTTTTGCGAGGGCTTCTTGTTGCGATTTAGGCAGCTTTTTAAACTGCTCCAATTGTGACGCTGTTGGCGTTAAAGCCAATGCACTAAAACTGCACAATAGAACAAAAGCACTAAAAAATTGAGTAAATACTTTCACGAGTAGGTATATCCCTAGGTCTACAACCAAAATTGGTCGCCATAATACATTATTTAGTAGCAAATAAAAAAGGGACTTTCGTCCCTTTTTGTCACTTAAATGTCATTTCTTTAGTTACATTGGTTAAAAACTGTAAACTAACGTGAATGACGTTTCAGTATCAGTGCTTTCTTTATCATCAGCAACATCTGAGTTGTTGGTAACATTAAAAGCAACTTTCATTTGTAATGAGCCATTAATTTTTGCAAGTAGTGCAGTTTCTGAACGCGTTTTAGTGTTTGTATCACCATACTCCACTGCAATTAACTGAGTAAAGCGCGCATTATCAGAAATCTTCCAGTTATAATCTAACTTACCTAGAGCAATCACCTCACCTTCAAACTCACCAGCAAGTAAATCGCCGTTGTCGTCAATTTCAGTGCTGTCATCTGGGTATTCGAAATATTTATAACCTGGACCAATTTCAGCACTTAGCCACATGGTTTTTTCGTTTAATAAACGTAAACCATAACCAGCAGAAATTACTGATTCACTTCGGTATGCGCCAAAGTAATCTGACACGTGTGAACCATAAATGAATAAGTGAGCATGCTTTTCATTTAATTTGTAATTACCTTGCGCAGAAATAGAGTATTTTTCGTTGGTACGCTGCTTATCTTTATTACCGTCAGCATCTTCAACTTCATCTTCTTTGAAGATTCCATCGATTTTATACTCATTGTTCCAGTTTTCTAGATTGTGCTGTACTTTAATACCACCTTTAAGCGTGGTTGTTTCTGTATTACCACTGGTAATAATAGCACCAAGCTCACTGGTAACTTCCCACGTTTTTTGCTCTGCATCTTCGGCAAATGCGTTAGTTGCAGCAGAGGCTGCAACTAACATTGATAAAAGCTTTAATTTCATTAAAAAAATAACCTATTTAAAATTAGTCTTGCTTGTGTAAATGAACATCCATTTGTGGAAATGGAATTGAAATGTTTGCGTCGTCTAATGCAATTTTAATATTTTCCATTAGCGAGAAATATGTTGGCCAGTAATCCGCACTGTTAACCCAGGGACGCACTACAAAATTAACACTCGAATCACCTAGCTCAGATACAGCAACTGTATAAGCTGGATCTTTAAGTAGACGTTCTTCTGCATCTAACACTGATTTTAATACTTCTTTTGCTTGACGTAAATCAGCATCGTAACCAACACCGATAACTAAATCGATACGACGAGTAGACTCACGTGAGAAATTTGTAATAGCACCCGACATAATTTGTGAATTTGGCACAATTATTACTTTATTATCTGGAGTGCGTAGTTCAGTTGAGAATATTTCGATTTTTTTAACAGTACCCATTTTACTGCCTGCTTCAACAAAATCACCTGATTTGAATGGACGAAGTAAAATAATTAGTACGCCAGATGCAAAGTTAGACAATGAACCTTGAAGCGCTAAGCCAACAGCTAAACCTGCGGCACCTAAAATAGCGATGAATGACGTAGTTTCAATACCAATTTGCGAAAGTGCCATTAAAATAGTGACAGCAAATACAAGTGTATACACAATGCTTGAAACAAATGAGCCAACCGCTTTATCTACGTTCTTTTTAGCAAAACCTTTTTCAGTTAAGTTAGAACAAAACTTAGCAATACGACTACCAAGTAAAAAGATAACAAGCGCAACAACCGCCTGTATACCGTAATGTAAAATTAGGCCTGAGTTTTCGTTCAGCCAGTTTAATATTGAATCCATAATCACTCCAAATAGTTTTCATTAAGCGTTTTTCCAGCCAACATTATACATTCATTTACAATTTATTCTCAAAAAACAATGAATTTTCACTATAAAAAACGCTATGTTTATATAAATTAATATATAAAAGCGACAATATGTTTCATATTTATTGAGTATTTATCGGTTTTTTAGAAGGTATGCGCTGTTTCTTAATCATTCGCACTTACTAAGAAAGAAAGTAAGACTTAAATATTTCTTCTCCCTTTACTAATCCCGTTCGTTACACGTTTTGCCCCCAGTTAAATGGCCTAAAGTAGCCATATTTAAGCACTAATCAATCACCACCTTACATACTGTATTTTACGCATTAATTATTTTTTTTGATTTTTTTCACTTTTAGACTTCACAAGATTTATTATTTTATGTATTATGCGCGCCACACCAAACAAGGTGTGTTGTGGCGGTTGTAGCTCAGTTGGTAGAGCCCCGGATTGTGATTCCGGTTGTCGCGGGTTCAAGCCCCGTCAATCGCCCCAATTTTTCTCCTTTTTTATTTTTTGTATAATCATTTTCATATTATTTCCCCAGTAATTTTAAATAACTAAAAATACAATCTATTCCCCCCTGCACTTACTTGTCTGAACAGCTAGACCAGTTCTAAACCAATTTTATTAAAACATGACTAATTTACCGAATTAAATTACTCTAAAATGTTGTTAAATTTTATTTAGAATAACGAAATTTATGCTTTGTTATCAAGCTGTTTTATTATCGCTATAATAGGTCACTAATTTTATGCTATTGATTTAAAAAGCTGGAAGATATTAACATTTACATTTTTGAAATAATGTTTTCATTTGCTTTACATGCCTATAAAAAGTGCTAAATTATTACCTACTACCATCATTTTATTAGGGCTTGTTTATCTTTCGAGGTTAGATTTGCAGCGGCGTGTTTGGTTTTTAAATAAGGCCCGTGAGCATGACTGGGCTGCTTTGCTCGGTTTTGATTTATTCTTATAGGGGTGTAAGCCATTAGAGTAACGCAGGAGCAGTTACCGAGCCCACTAAGCTACAAACCTTGCGCCGCGATTAAGTCGCCCCTAGATAGAACAAATTTCAATCCGCAAAGGTCAACTGACCCTAATGGCAATAAAGCAAAAAATTTCTTATAGGATATTCGATAAAACATGATTAAACAGGCTCTAGCACATTTACTGTGTGGTTTTTTAACTGTAGTTAGTGTTAGTGCTCTGGCTAAAAATGACGAAAGCTACGCTAAATTGTTAACTGAACTACAACAATTAATTTCTGATCATAAGTTTCAACAAGCCTACAAAATAAGTCATATTGAAAATCAATATTTAGGCGAGCCTGCTTTTGACTTTTTATTAGGGATTTCCGCACTTAAAACAAACCAACCAGCTACAGCAGTCTTTGCTTTTGAACGTGTAGTTGAGGCAAGCCCGCAATGGTACGAAGCTCGCCTACATTTAGTTCGAGCTTATTTAATGGTTAAAAACTTACCCGCAGCAGATACTCAAGCGCTAATACTTATTAACGCGGCTAATACACCTAAAAATATAAAAACGAGCGCGCAATCACTACTTGATGCTGCCATTGTTGAACAGCAACGTGCAGGGCGCTCTTATACACAAAATATTCAACTGGCTTTTGGTGTGGATGACAATGTAAATGCAGGCACAGCCGAAGATACTATTATCATACCTAATTTAGGCGAATTTTTACTGTCGCCAGACAGCAAAAGTACTGATGATAACTATATGCAGCTTAACTATAGAGGGAGCTATTCTCATCCTCTGGACCAGCAAAGCTTATTAACGTTAAGTGTTAATACTGCATGGTATAAGTTTGAAGCGTTAGAGCAATATGACCGCGTTAACACACACATAAATGCAGCTTATAAACACAAACAAGATAAGCTAAGTTGGTATGTACAAGCTGGTGTAACACCATTAATACTTGATGGCGAACTTTATAGAACAGAATCGTCGCTCGTAACAGGGGCTGATTTTAAATTATCTAAAAAGTCTCGCTTATTTGGGGCTGTTTCTTTTGGTGTAATGAATAATAAACTTGATGAAAAACTCGATAACACATTTATTGCACTAAACGCAGGAACTAGTTATGTATCTCAACGCTGGTTCCAAAGTGTGAGTATTAATATCAAAACTGAAAATGCGGATGTACCTGCGGGTAAATCAAATAGTCGTAATATACTTGGCATGTATTATCAGGCTAATTCTCAGCTTGCTGAACATTGGCAACTACTAACACTTGCAGGATATCAGTGGATTGATTACCAAGATGAACATCCTTTATTTTTAAAAGACCGTGAAGACAATTTACTGATGCTTACAAGCACCATACGTTATTTAATAAACGACGATTTAGCTATACAACTGGCGGCCAATTACCAAGATAAAACCAGTAATATATCTTTATTCGAATATGACCGCTTAGATGTTAACTTAAGCGTTTCTTACTCATTCTAATTTAAGGTACTTATGAAACTTTTACTCCCTGTGATAACAACCTTACTTTGTGTGAGTTTTAATGCACAAGCCGTCAATCCTGCTGGTAAAACGATTCTTGCCCGAGGTACTGTTTTAGCTCTAGATGCTAACTCCGAACAGCAAAGACAATTAAAACGCAGAGACACTGTATTTGGTGTAGATCGCATAACTACTGGTGAAAGAAGTAAAGCTCAGTTTTCAATGTCTGACGGTGGCTTGATTGCGCTAAAAGAGAATTCGGTGCTCAATATTGCTAATTATGAGTTTGATAGTAATACCCAACAAGGCTCTGCGTCAATTGAATTACTTAAAGGTGGTTTGCGTTCGATTTCGGGAGTGATTAAAAAAAATGGTGGCTCTTATAGCGTAAAAACCCCTGTTGGATCTATTGGTATTCGCGGTACACATTTTGAAGTTCAGTTGGTTGAAGGCGATGTGTTTTTAGCTGTTTGGGACGGCGCAATAGATTTAACACTCGAAAACCAGCAAGTTGTTTCTTTAGGCAGCGATGAAGCGTTTTCCTTTGCGCAAATAACGTCTTCTGGTGAAGTATTCACAAGTATTAGTGCGTCGCGCGTTTTTGATCAAAATATAACAAGTATCGATAGCCCAAGTGAAAGTGAGGATGAAGAAAGTGAACAACAAACGGCTACTGCCTCGCCCGATCCTGTTACTGAGATTGTAGTAGAAAGTAACTTTGATTCAGAGACAGTTATTATTGCTGATGTTTATTCTGAACAACGATATCAAACGGTTAGTGATGTATCTTTGGTTGATCAAATAGCACAACGCCAAGGCGTTTTTAACTATCAAGCGACAAGCTTTGGAGTGAATTCTAGTTTAGGTGCAGTGACTGACTTTGCAATGACCATGGCGGTTGATTTTGATAATGGTACGGTGCCCGAGGGTGAAATTAGCTTTAGCGATACTGGTGGTAATTGGTATGCAGCTTACAGCGGCCTAATAGATATAAGTAAACTTGATTTAGCTGTTACCTTTGCATCTCATGGCAATAACAAAGCGGCTGGCGATATTGAGGCGATTTTTTTGAATGGTTTAGATACGATTACCGGCAATTTTAATCTCAATGAAATAAATAATCCTAATGTAAATGCTAATGGCTCCTTTAGGTTAGAACCATAAACACATTGGACACAGCGCTTTTTATTATGGAGTATTTAAAATGATAGCAAAAAATATATTTTTGCTTGGTGCCATGGCGTTTATATTAAGCGCCTGTGGTGGCTCAGAAGACACCACTGCACCAGAAGCTTCACCAAGTTCGAGTAACGAAGCAACACCTCAGCCTATTTCAAGTAACCTCAACTTAACGGGAGTTACTGCTAGTAATCAATCGACCAAATTTAAAGTTTCAGGTGTTTCGACGTCAAGTAGAGCATTTGTTAGCGATGTAGTTGCTAATTCACAGGCTGATATTATATTTGCGCAAAAAAATGAAGTTGTGCAAGGTAATGTAACGTTTTCACTTGCGGTTTCAGATCCCGATGGTATTGCTACAGTAAGCTTGGTATTACCAAGTGTAGATAAAAGCATCGCACTTTGTTCTGAACTATGTGGCTTAAGCTTTGAACAATCAATTATCGGCTTTAACCCTTATTTTTATGGTGAAAAAGCGGGCGATCTTCGTTTAGAAATATGGATAACCGATAATTTAAATAACCAAGTACTTGCTGACGCGACTACATTTAGCTGGCAACCCCATCAAATTGAAGGCGTTACGGCGCAGCGTAATGATCAAAGTATTGATCTTTCATGGCAAGCCAATTCAGACCTCAATCGCTATAACGTTTATTTAGCAACTCAAGCTGGTGTGACTCCTGAAAATATTAATACGCTCGAAAATGGGCAACAATTTCTAAGCTTATCCAATTCAGCTTTTAGCTTTGATGGATCGCTTGTTGATAAAAGCTATCAAATACTGATCACTGGCATTGATGGCGGTGGCGAAAGTGGTTTCGCTGAAGCAATAAATATAGCCCCTATTGGTGGAGAACTAAATTTTGCCCCGAATGCGCAACCCGATCAATTTCTAATTAATGAAGATGAAAGCCTACAAGGCAATGTAGTTGCTAATGATACCGATCAATATATGGGTGAATTGCGCATAAATTTAGATGCGCTAGTGCAACCACAGCACGGTACGTTAAATATAAATGAGTCTGGTGAGTTTAATTACACACCAACGGCCAACTTTAATGGTGAAGATGCTTTTAGCTATCAAGTGGTTAATGAGCTTGATATGACAGACATCGCTGTTGTTGAAATTGTTGTTAATCCGATAAATGATGCACCTATTGCACTTGATAACAGCTATAGCATTCCACTTGATGGTAATTTGAATATTGCATCACCAGGCTTACTTGCCAATGATAGTGATATTGATTTAGATAGCTTAACGGTTGATACCTCACCTATCACTGAACCAAAAAGAGGACGTTTGACTTTACGCGCAGATGGTAGCTTTGAATACCTTGGTGAAGTAGATATGCGCGGGGAGGATAGCTTTCAATATCGTATTGTTGATAGTCAAGGTGAGCAAGCTATTGCCAATGTAGTTATCATCGGCGCAGCTGAAAATATGCCACCGATTGCGACTAACGATAGTTATAGTTTAAGTGAAGACAGTACATTAGTTGTTGAAGCTATTGCTGGTTTACTTAAAAATGATACAGATCCTAATAATGACAACTTTTTTGTTGATGAAAACTTTATTGTTGCGACTGTTCATGGCCAATTATTACTTGCAACTGATGGTAGCTTTACTTATATACCCGATGCTAATTTTTTTGGTGTAGATCAGTTTCAATATCAAATAATTGACTCTCAAGGTGCTACAGCTCAAGCCAGCGTAACGTTAACAATTAATAGTGAAGCTGATAATCCGATTGCCCAAAATGATGAGTATTTATTCAGACCGAATAAGTTGCTTGAAGTTAACGTTGAAAGCGGCCTGCTAGTTAATGACATTAATATTGAAAGCGGTGATCTTTATGTTAATACCGTACCGGTTGTGGCTGTAAAAAATGGCGAGCTTAATCTTAATACTGATGGCTCTTTTACTTATCAACCGAATCAAAATTTTGTAGGTGTTGATAGCTTTACTTATTTAGTTTCAAATGAACAAGGCCTTGCGGCGAGTGCTCAAGTAATATTAAGTAAAAGTGGTGTGAATACTTTGCCAAGCGCAAATAATGATACCTTTACACTAAATGAAGATAGTCCAGCGACGTTACTTGATGTACTGGCTAACGATAACGACTTAGATGGCGATGTAATTAGTATATCTCGTATTGAAAACACGATTGGCCAAGCTGTTATTGTCGATAAAAAAATAGAATTTACACCACCAGTCAATTTTAATGGTGATATAACGCTAACTTATAGTATTACTGATGGAAACACCTTAGAAAGCACCAATGCTAATGATACAACCGCAACAGTAACAATCACGGTTATCCCAGTAAACGATGCGCCTATTGCGAACGCAGATACAGCAACAATGGCCGAAGATGCCGCCCCACTACTAATTAATGTGCTCGCCAATGACACCGATATTGACGGAGATACCTTAACAATAACCTCTGCAGCTACTGACTCAGGGTCGGTATTAATTGTTGGTAATCAACTTCAATATACACCTGCTATAAATAGTTATGGCGCAGCAACCGTTTTATATTCTGTAAGTGATGAAAACCAAGGCACTGCCTCGGCAAATTTGTCGATTACAATCACACCTGTAAACGATGCGCCCATTGCAAATGCTGATACAGCAACAATGGCCGAGGATGCCGCCCCGCTATTAATTAATGTGCTCGCCAATGACACCGATATTGACGGAGATACCTTAACAATTACCTCAGCGACCGCCGACTTAGGGTCGGTATTAATTATTGGCAATCAACTGCAATATACACCCGCTGTAAATAGTAATGGCGTGGCAGCCGTTTTATATTCTGTAAGTGATGGAAACCAAGGCACTGCCTCGGCAAATTTGTCGATTACAATCACAGCTGTAAACGATGCACCTACTGCATCAAATCAAACATTTAGTGTTAGTGAAAATTCGACAGACGGTGACGTTGTCGGCACCATTGTTGCCAGCGACATTGAAAACGAAAATTTAAGCTACACACTGGTCAGTGGCGACATAGGTTTGTTTAACATTAACAGCAGCTCTGGCCTATTAACAGCAAGCGGCCCGAGCCCTTTTAATTATGAAAATGCGACTCAGCATTTGATAACAGTAGCCGTTGCCGACGATGGTACTCCTAATGAAACAACTTCTATTAATATTACTGTTAATGTAATTAATGCTGACGACTACCTCATACCTGTCGAAAATGAAACTTTTGGACGCCCTGTGACTGGTGAGTTAGAGCTGTCTAATGTTTTTTCAAACGGTGAATTTAACGACAGTATTGAGTTAAATAATAATCTTTATTTTGTCGGATTTAGTCAAAACACAGACCAAGATATTGTCATTGCTTCATATACTAATAATGGTGCGGCCAATAATGCGTTCGATGAAGATGGCATAAAAATACTGGATTTAGGGCACGATGAAAAAGCAACGGCCATAATTTCAGGTGGCGGTGACTTGTTTATCGCCTTTTCTAGTTTTGATGGTACCAACACCGAAGCATGTTTATTAAAAATGAGCGTTACAGGCGTGATAAGCAACACCTCAGGTGACAATAATTCAGGTATTCACTGTACTAAAATGGCAAGTACGCTGGTTATTAATGATCTTGAATTTAGCGACAATAAAATTCAAGCTGTTGGCAAACAGTTTAATGGCAATGACGATGATAGTTTATGGATAAAATATGACATTTCGACATTAGCTTACGAAGCGTCTAGCCCTAAAATTAAAGATGTAAGTGGTCAACAACGCGATGATGAAGCATTTGCCATTAAAAACTTTAATGGTTCTGATCTTATGGTTGTGGGGAGTGTTACCAGTGCAAACGGTGATAAAGATGCATTAATCCGTTACCTTATTTCAGATGGTGAAAATAACGGTAATTTTAATGATTATAATGCACTTAGCATCGATTTATCTGGGAATAACACCGACGATGAACTCTTTGCACTTGGCGGTTTAAATACAGCTGATTTTACCGCCTTTGTTGGCGGATATACCACTCGCCATTCAGGTGAAAAAGAAGCTGTTGTTCTCGCTATTGATAAAAAAGGCGATTTGGTAACGAGTATAGGTAATCATGGTATTGCCGTTTATGACATTGATGGTAATACAGGTGCTGGCAATGGTGGTGCTGAAATTACTGGCGTAAAATATGAACCTATAAATAATCAAATTACTTTATCGGGCACAACGGGGAAAGGTGAGACTGAAAAGCTGTTTTCTACGCGTATTTTAGCAACCGATGGGGCACTTGATGACACCTACGGCATTAATATTATTTCGGATATTAACGGTAAACAAATAGCTAATGCTGCAACAATAGATTTAAACGATACGCTTTGGGTATCAGGCATCAGCGATGATTCAAGTAGTCAGCCATTTATTGTAGCAATAGACAATCACGCGGCATTGTTTACTGGCTTAGCAGGATCAGGTTACCTTACATTGAGCAACTTAGGGACTGACTCTAACGATCAATCAAAGCAGGTGATACAGCTTAGCCATGGCACCCATGCTGGTAAATATATTATCGCATCAACAGCTCAGCAAGGCTCCGTAATTAAACTAGTATTAACGCGCCTAACCGTTGCCGGGCTGTTAGACACTAGCTTTAGTGAAAGTGGGCACAAGCAAATTGCAATCGACTTAAGTACATCTAATTTTGCATTAATTGAGCAAAATGATGGCAAACTTATTATCGCGGGTTCGCGTAAAACTGAAAATAATGAAGAAGGTTTTGTAGCAAGAGTAGATCAAAATGGTTATTTTGATACAGACTTTGCAACAGAAGGGATTTACGCCACTACAGCCGTAACGACGCAGAAGCTCAATCTAACTGACGCAGCACTGGATAACGATAACGATATTATTGCCGTAGGCTCGTTAACAGTGGCAGATACACCGAGCTCATTTGTTATGAAGTTAACGCCAGAAGGCTCACTGGAGAGCGACTTTGGTAACAATGGTAAAATTATTGGAACCGCTTTCGAATCCTATAAAACTGTTTACATTGATAATAGCGATAAAATTTTTATTGGCGGAAAAGTTGTTTCGGGTTCTGATTCTCAGATACTAGCAGTAAAGCTAAGTGTTGATGGTGAACGCGAATTTAGCTATATAGACTCTGTAATGAGTTTAGATAACGACGATAGAATAGTTAAAATATTTGCTGATACCTTAAATAATCTGTATTTAATTGGTAATGAAACGAATACGCCAAACCAAGCTGTCATTGTTAAATTATCATCAGCAGGAATAAAAGAGACTAGTTTTGCTGAAGGTGGAGCTGGGCAGTACATACTGACGCAAACCGGTGACACTAAGGTAAAAGATGCCGCGCTTGATAGCATGGGTAACATTGTACTAAGTGGTATGGGCAATAATAAAGGTGTGTTAGCGCGCATTTTAAGTAATGGTGTATTAGATGGCACATTTGGCCACAACGGTGTTGGTTTTTACAAGGCCGAGCAATGTGCAAATGAACAAGTATTTACATCAATGATTTTACAAAGTGATACCCAAGTTATTGTTAGCAGCACCTGTAATAACGGTACTTCTAATAATATAAGTGCATCTAAGTTCAATTTTTATGTTGATGGAGTTACACCTTAATTTATGAGAGTTGAACTTTTTGGTGTTAGGGGCTCAATGCCCTCAACAGGAAAACATACGCACATTTTTGGTGGTAACACATCTTGCGTATATATAGAGCAGAAAAATGGCAAATCCCTTATTTTAGACTCAGGTACAGGTATTGTTGAACTAGGTAAACGTTTAGTGGTAAAAGCGGAACCTATCGCTATATTACTGACACATAATCATTGGGATCATATTCAGGGTTTCCCCTTTTTCACCCCTATTTATCAATCTAACCAAAATATAACAATAGTGGCTGGAAATGTAGATGACGAAGAAAGTAAAGATGCCATACTAAAACAAATGAGTGGCTCTCAATTTCCGGTTAAATACCAAGAGTTACCTGCAAATATTACGCTAAATACGACATTGTCGGCTAAAAAAACATTTAGCCTTAATAGTTTTTCAATTTCGACTGCGCCGCTTAATCACCCCGATGGCGGTACTGCGTATTGTGTTAACGCTGACGGCAAGAAAGTAGCATATGTTACTGATAATGAATTAAACCCCCCAGAAGATCTAAGAACCGATATCAACGAGTGGATTCACTTTATTAAAGGCGCTGATTTACTGATCCATGACGCACAATTTATAGATATCGACTTACCACTTAAGCATGGTTGGGGACACAGCACGATTAATCAAGTTGCCGATCTCGCCGTAAAGGCGAACATCAAAAACATTGTTATTATCAGCCACGACCCTGCAAGAAGCGATGATGAACTTCTAGCAATAGAAAACTCATTGCAAGCTAAATACGGTGACAAGTTACTGATAGAATGCGGCCGAGAAGGACGAGTTTTTGATTTTTAATCTATCAAGGATAAACGCCCATTAGATCTTTAAAGCCTATAATTTCCAGGCATTTTTTTATTGGTGCCGTTATAACTTTATTCATTGCATCAATAGAGTTATTTGCGACAGGAACATTAGCCAAATTAGTTAATCGTGTGGAAGGCATCATTTATGATTCTCGGCTCTTATTAACAACACCTGCAACACCTAGACATATCGACGAATCAGTAGTTATTATCGATATTGATGAAAAAAGTATGCGAGAGCAAGGTCGATTTCCTTGGAGTAGATCGAAAATAGCTGATCTTGTAACAAAACTCACCGATGCAGGTGTTATTGTTATCGCTTTTGATATATTTTTTGCCGAGCCTGAAGTAAATCCAGTTACACAAATCATTTCTGAAATACCTAACTTATCAAAGCAATATAGCTTACCACTTGCCAAAATTAAACAGCAAGTAGACGCCGATACCAAGTTTGCTAACGCACTTGCTAAAAATGATACCGCCCTTGGGTTTTTACTAACCGATGACCAACTTGCAGCCCACAGTCCACCCAAAAAAAGCAGCGTTTTATGGCAAAATGCTGAACATGCGAACTCACAAATAAGTGAGTTTTCGGGGGCTATTGTAAATATCCCACAATTACAAAATGCCGCTGCTGGTATTGGTTTTATAAATGCGCATAGCGACAACGATGGCTTTATCCGCAGAGCCGCACTTATTAATCGGGTCGGTGATAAACTTTATCCCTCTTTAGCACTTGAAGTGGCTCGACTGTATGTCCTTGCTAATAAAATTGAAACGCGCTCAAATATTTTAGATGGTATTACTTTGTTTGAAGGAATTAAGTTTCAAGATAAATGGATTCAGACAGATGAGCACGGCCAAATACTCATTCCCTATAAAGGCCGAGCACATAGCTTCCCTTATTATTCAGCAACCGATGTGCTGATGCAAAGAGTTGGCTCTGATGAACTAGAAGGAACAGTTGCCTTTATTGGTACTTCAGCTGTGGGCTTAGCTGACCTAAGGTCAACCCCAGTTGGTATGCAATATCCTGGTGTTGAAGTGCATGCCAATATATTTGAAGGACTGATGCACCCAGAGATACTGCCAGCCAAGCCCAACTGGTCTTTAGGTGCGAGCCTATTTATTATTGCGCTAACGGGTGTCGTTTTATCACTTTTTAGCCACGGCAGAAGTGCCCGATTTATTATTTTTCTTTCGTTAACTATTACGATAGCTGTTATATCATTTAACGTGTATTTATGGTCAGTACAAAAAATTAGTTTGCCATTATTAATGCCTCTCTTACTCATAATATTATTAGCTGGTTATTACATTATTGTTGGCTCTATCGCCGAGATGCACCACAGCCGAAAAATTAAATCTATGTTCAATCAATATGTCCCCCCTGCGCGTATTGAACAACTTATAAAACAAGGCAATGAGCTATCTCAAAGCAGTGAAAAAAGAAACATGACAGTATTATTTGCGGATATTCGCAGTTTCACCTCATTATCTGAAAACATGACTGCGCATCAATTAAGCGAGTACTTAAACCAATACCTTACTTCAATAACGCAAATAATATTTGATCATAACGGGACTATCGATAAATACGTTGGTGATATGGTGATGGCGTTTTGGAATGCTCCATTAAAAGATGAAAACCATGCACAAAACGGCGTTGAAGCAGCAATGGCTATGATTAACGGTCTGACTCTCATTAATAAATTATTTGCCGAACAAAAACTACCGGCGGTCAAAATTGGTATAGGCTTAAGTACCGGTGATATGAATGTTGGCGATATGGGATCCGTTTATCGTAAAGCTTATACCGTACTAGGTGATACAGTTAATTTAGGTGCAAGAATTGAAAACTTGACCAAGTTTTACGGCGTAGCTATTCTAGTAGCTGAAGAAACAATGAATGCATGTCCACATATAACGTTTCGCTTGATAGATAAAGTGCAGGTCGTTGGAAAAACGACCGCAACGCAGCTATTTGAGCCCATTGGCTTAACAAATAAATTAGATACAAAACAATTCGCTGAAATAAAAAAATCATTTATCGCCATGACCCATTTTTATAATAAAGATTGGCCGCAAGCACTAAGTTTATTTACTGAATTACAAAGTACTACACTGTTTAGTTCGCATGTGTACGGTGTTTTTATCAAACGAATTCAAAATACTGATTTACAAGCACTCGCAAAGGATTGGAATGGTGCCTTTATTCATACCAAAAAGTAGTGGAAATATGCCGCAGCACATCAAAGATAAAATAAACCTGCATCACTTTATTGATATCAGCGTTAGGTTAACAACCGAAAAAGATTCGAGTAAATTACTCGATGATATACTGCAAGTAATTATGTCTATAGCTAATTCAGATGCTGGGACTATTTATTCGATTACAGATAACAAACAACTTAAGTTTGAAACGGTTATTAATGAATCATTGGATCTGTATTTAGGCGGTCGTTTAGGTAAGCCTGTTGATTTTCCTAATATAGATCTTTTTATCGACGGAAAAGAAAATAAAACAGCGATTGTTGCTCATGCGGTTAATTCTGGGGAAGTTATTAATATTCCTGATGTTTATGCTGCACTGCCTTTTGATATGAGCGCAGCTCGCGCTATGGATGCTCGTACAGGTTATCGTACCCAGTCAATGTTAACTATTCCCTTAAAAGATCATGCTGATGATATTATTGGCGTTATCCAGCTTATCAATGTAAAAGACGACGAAAATAATAATATTCCTTTTAGTGAGGAGCTTGTTACGCTAGTTCGTTCTTTCGCCTCTTTAGGTGCTATTTCGTTAACAAACTCTGCATTAATTAAAGATATGGAAGAGTTGTTTGCAACTTTTGCTGAGGCTATTGCCATGGCGATAGATGAAAAGTCACCTCATACAGGAGGTCATTGCAAACGAGTACCCGCATTAACATTGATGCTTGCCGATGCTGTTCATCTAATAGATAAAGGCCCACTTGCTACATTTAAAATGAGTGATGCAGAGCGCCATGAGTTAGATATTGCAGGATGGCTACATGATTGTGGAAAAATTGCGACTCCCGACCACGTCATGGAAAAATCAACAAAGTTAGAAACTATTTTTGATCGAATCAAATTTATCGATGCAAAATTTGAAATAATTAGCAGAGATTTAAAAATAGCGTATCAGCAGAAAATAATCTCTGCGATGAAAAAAAATAAGCCAATTGAAGTACTCCAATTTGAACGATTACTTGATACCGAACTGAAACAACTCGCATTAGATCGTGCATTATTACAACGCGTGAACGTTGGCGGAGAGTTTTTAGGTGAGGAAGAACAGGCACATATCCAAAGAATATCAACCCAATATCAATTAAAAATTAATGGCGAAAAAATCCCATTACTTTCTGATAATGAAGTTGAAAACTTAATGATTCGGCGTGGTACGCTTACTCAAGGTGAACGTGACATTATGAAGCGCCACATGGATATAACTAAGAATATTTTAGATATCTTACCGTTTCCAAAGCATTTAAGTAATGTATCTGAGTATGCTCTAGGGCATCATGAAAAACTTGACGGTACAGGCTATCCTCGCGGATTAACAAAAGAACAAATGTCAGTACCTGCTAGATTAATGGCTATCGCTGATATTTTTGAAGCTCTTTCGGCTGTAGACCGACCATACAAAAAAGCAAAACCAGTAAGTGAATGTTTGCATATTTTAGGCTCTATGGTTAATCAGAACCATCTTGATGCAGACATTTTTGCAGTATTTATTGAATCCGAAGTGTATAAACATTACATCAATGAATATGCAAAACCTGAGCAGCTAGATGAAGTCGACCTCGATAACCTTCCCGGTTACTCACCTATCCGTTGATCTATTTATTACAAAAGCTGGTTTGTGTGATTTAAATAATACAGACCAGTTTGTAATAAAATTAAAAATCCTCACACGTTATACCAATTCGCTTATATAGGGTCTATTTAACGTTAAGAAAATCACGCTAGAACTAGGCAAAAATTTATTATCCAAAGATCTGATTATTGGATGCTTTATTTAAAATTCTCTACCAGTTATTTTGCTAAAATTAACCTTTTTAAATTTTGAACAAAAAAATGCCACCTTACGGTGGCATTTACACACGGGGTTATTTCTACTTATAGAAATCCTTTTACTTTTTATTAGTTTTTGTCTTATTTTTTTAACAAAAAATATACTGCCAAAGGTAGCATTTAGTGCCTTGTGTGGCAACAGTAAAGGATAAAGATCATATATCTGCCACATTACTGTAATAAAAAATTGATTATAAAGATTTGCGTTTACAATCACTTGTACCCATATTGACAATATAGCTGTTAGTTTGTTTTTTGCCATAAATTAAGCGTTATAAGCAAATAAACCGCGTAAATAAGACGTTATTAAATTTTAATACACACGTACTTTTCTTCTAAGTACTCATCAAGCCCTTGATGGCCACCTTCACGCCCTAAACCTGATTGTTTAACGCCACCAAATGGCGCTACTGGATTTGATATAACACCTTCATTTACGCCGATCATACCAAATTCAAGCCCTTCACTAATTCGGTAGACTTGCTTAATGTTTTGGCTGTAAAAATAAGCTGCTAGACCAAATGGTACATCGTTGGCAAGCGCAAGCACTTCACTTTCTTCATCAAAAGGAATAACCGTTAACACTGGCCCAAATACTTCTTCGTGGTAAATATCCATTTCTGTGGTGACATTATTCACTATTAATGGGTTTTGAAAGCTACCACCTAAGTCACTATTATCACCAATCAGCGTCGCGCCTTTATCGAGTGCGTCTTGTACTAACTGCTGCACTTTCTCTTTGGCTTTAGGGTAAATGAGTGGGCCAATATCTACATCGTCTTCAAAACCATTTGCCACTTTTAACCCTGCAACCTTAGGCGTGATTTTTGACAGTACCTTGTCGAGAATATTACGCTGTATAAAAATACGGTTTGCAGCAACACACGCCTGCCCACTATTTCTAAATTTAGCCGCCATTAGCCCTTCAACAGCTTCATCTAAATCTGCATTATCAAAAATGATAAAAGGCGCATTGCCGCCAAGCTCCATTGAAGTACGCTTGATTGTGCTTGCACACTGCGATAGTAATTGCTTACCTACACCGGTAGAGCCAGTAAATGTAAACTTACGCACAACGTCTGAGTCGGTTAACATTTTGCCCACTGTTTTGGCTTCTTGTGATACAAGTACGTTAAATGCGCCTTTTACAAAACCAGCTTGATCGGCCAGATAAGCGAGTGCAATGGCGCAAAGCGGCGTATGTTCAGAAGGTTTAAGTATAAAGCTACAACCCGCAGCGTAAGCTGGCGCTACTTTACGAGTAACCATAGCAATAGGAAAGTTCCACGGCGTAATACCAGCTACAACACCTATAGGCTGCTTAAAGCTGGTTAAACGATGAGAGTCATCTGTTGGCGGAATTACATCTCCGTAACTACGTTTGGCTTCTTCTGCAAACCATTTGATAAAGCCTGCACCGTAGTTAATTTCGCCAAGGGATTCTTTGAGCGGCTTGCCTTGCTCTTTGGTCATTAACTCTGCAAGTGTTTGTTTGTGCTTTATAACTAGCTCATACCAGCGCATCAACGTTTCGCTTCGCTCAGTCGCATTCGTCTCTTTTAACTTAACAAAAGCCCCTTGAGCTGCAGTTATTGCGCTATTTACACCCTGCTCGTCAATATCGCTTACTTCAACAATACTTTTTTCGGTAGCGGGATCGTTAACACTAAAGCGCGTGTCAGTTTTATAAAATTCGCCGTTAATAAATGAGTCTGAAAAAATAAGATTACTCAAAATAAACCTCCAAAATTACGTTTTAAGTTCGTCACGCCAGCAAGCTGTGCGTCTACAACATAAATATATAATTTAAACTTTGCTGTAGACGTTGAGCTT